>JAYVRC010000505.1:0-3481 GCA_043776615.1 Sphingobacteriia bacterium | reverse complement strand
CATTATTCGAAAACCTAAGCACAGCATCTGAGATACTTTTTACTGGTATTAAAGTAATCGACCTAATTGAGCCTTATGCAAAGGGTGGTAAAATTGGTTTATTTGGTGGAGCTGGAGTTGGTAAAACTGTATTGATTCAAGAATTGATCAACAATATCGCCAAAGGCCACGGTGGATTATCTGTATTTGCTGGTGTTGGTGAGCGTACTCGTGAGGGAAATGATTTATTGCGCGAAATGATTGAAGCCGGTATTATGAACTACGGCGACAATTTTAAACATAGCATGGAAGATGGTGGATGGGATTTAAGTAAGGTTGATTTGGAAGGTTTAAAAGATTCAAAAGCAACTTTTGTATTCGGACAAATGAATGAACCTCCTGGTGCTCGTGCTCGTGTAGCTTTAAGTGGATTAACTATTGCAGAATATTTCCGTGATGGAGATGGTACAGGAAAAGGAAAAGACATTTTATTTTTCGTGGATAATATTTTCCGTTTTACTCAAGCAGGTTCTGAAGTATCGGCCTTATTAGGTAGAATGCCTTCTGCGGTTGGATATCAACCAACATTGGCTACAGAAATGGGATTGATGCAAGAGAGAATTACTTCTACTAAAAATGGGTCAATTACTTCTGTACAAGCAGTATATGTTCCTGCTGATGATTTAACAGATCCAGCTCCAGCAACTACTTTTGCTCACTTAGATGCAACTACTGTATTGAGCAGAAAAATTGCTGATTTAGGTATTTATCCTGCTGTGGATCCTTTGGATTCTACATCAAGAATTTTAACTCCTGCAATTGTTGGTGATGCACATTATGATTGTGCAAACAGGGTAAAATTAATTTTACAACGTTACAAAGAACTACAAGATATTATTGCCATTTTAGGAATGGACGAATTGAGTGAGGAAGATAAAATGACTGTACAACGTGCTCGTAAAGTACAACGTTTCTTATCTCAACCTTTTCACGTTGCTGAACAGTTTACTGGCTTAAAAGGAGTTTTTGTAAGCATAGAAGATACAATTCGTGCTTTTAATTCAATCATGGATGGCGAGGTTGATGAGTATCCAGAAGCAGCATTTAACTTAGTTGGTACTCTTGAAGATGCAATGGAAAAAGGTAAAAAAATGATTGAAGCCGCAAGAGGATAATTATGATACTAGAAATTTTAACACCAGAAAAAAAATTGTACAGCGGAGAAGTTTACGGCGTACAATTACCAGGCACAAGTGGATTATTCGAAATTCTCGATAAACACGCTCCAATGGTAAGTGCTTTGGGCAAAGGAAGTGTAAAGATTTTAGTTGATAAAAAAGAAACCACTACCTATACTATACAAAGTGGGTTTGTTGAAATATTGAATAATAAAGCTACTGTGCTAGTTGAAGGGGCAGTTGCTGTTTAATTCACAATAAAAGCTTTTATTTTATAAATGGTCCTTAATTAAGGGCCATTTTTTTTACCGTTAAATAACTCCAAATAAAAGTATTTCTTCTCTTTTTATTTACTACTCTAACAAAGTACTTTGTATTGTTCGAATAAAATCTTGTTGCAACAAGTCGAAGTATCCTGATGTCGAATTTTTAAGTTCAGGAAACCAAATAAAAAAAACTATGAAAACAATATCTAAATGGGTATTACCAGTACTCGTATTTACATTAGTAAATAGTTCTTGCAATAAAGAACAAATAGTAAATAATAAGCAATCGGTTCCGCTCCAGCAGAATCAGGTGTTTCGAGATTTTGTTGCCAACGATTTTTTATCGCGACTTAATTTTGTAATTTATACAACTAGTGTATTAAATCAAGATAACTTCGCAAGTTTTAAAATTGAATTAGGCAATGCAGCAGAAAGTAATGCGCTTGCAGTTTTTAGTAAATACAATTTAAGAGAATCAGTTATTAAACACTACGTAAATCAGTATGTAGTTAATAGAGTAAAATTACTTAATGAATTACCTGATTTAGCCAATTTGCCAGAAAGTGAATTAGAAACAATGATTAATAGTAGTTATTCTATTGTGTCTGATCAATTTAAGCAAAAAATCAATAAAAAGCTAAATAATAAGTTGCATTTATCTCAAGAAAAAATTCTCAATAATCAAAAATCAGGTGTAAATACTGGTTTGCAATTTCAAAATGAGTCTTATTTTTATGCTGATTTTGAAGGAGACGTAGTAATTGAGGAATTAACAGAAGATCAAGCCATTGATGCTATTATAAACCAAATCAATTCACTTTCTGTAACCCATGAAATTACCGGGGGAGAGTTTTTAAATTGTTTTGGTAAAGCTTTGGGTTTTGGTTTTGGTGGTATGGGTGGCATAAGTGCATTCTATAAAACTGTTTCTACATTGCCAGTTCAAGATATAGTATTAGCTTCTTCTAAATGGGCAATGAAAAAGTTGGGATGGTTTGGATTGGCAATTACGCTTTATACTTTAACAGACTGTTTAGTAAATGCATATTAATTATTAAAATCAAATTGTATGAATAAAGCCTCAAAACGAATCATCATTATCATGCTGGTTTTGCATGGAGTTGTGTTAAATTTAATATTGCAGCCTATCTTTTATTTTTTAAAGTTGCAACTTTTTGAATCTACTTCATTGATGTATTGGGCATTTTCTATTTTTATTAATTTAATTGGATGGTATATTTTGCATAATTATATCGTTCTATCTATCAATAAATTGATAAGTGAAGAAAATAAAACATGGTTTAAAAAAGTATTATTTATTCCCTCTTTTCAAAAAGGAATAAAAAACTTGTTAGTATTACATGCTTTTTTATTTAATGTAGTAGGGTTCTTATTGGTAGAGTTTATATTTCATCCTGTTGATACATTATCTCTTTTGTTTTTATGGGCAATGTCTATACAGATGAATTTTTTAGGCTTATATTATTATAAGCAGCTTTACAAAAATGCTAATTTTAATACTAGTGATGATAAATCATCTCCATGGTTTATTGATTTCTTTGTTAAGCTATTTAACTCAAAAGAAACACTTATTAACTGCTAAATCAATAAACAGATTATACAAAAAACAGCTCCATTAGGGGCTGTTTTAGTTTAATTGAGGATCTGTTGGGTAATTACTCATTTGAGCATACTCACCGCCAAGTGTTGCCAAGCTTTTTTTCCAAATCAACTCTTCTTTATTCAAAAAAATTAGTGCTGGCTTTGCTTCAGCAACAATCCAACTCTTCCCTTCATATTCGGCTGCTAACTGTCCTTCCGACCAGCCGCTATATCCTACAAAAAATCGAATATCATTAATAGATAAACTTTTTTCATTTAATAGTGTAACAATCGTTTCAAAATCTCCACCCCAAAAAATGCCATCAGCAACTTCAATACTTTCTGGAATTAAATTTGGTTGGCGATGTATAAAATGCATTGTATTAGGTTGAACTGGGCCACCATCGTAAACGGTGATATTTATCCCAATTGCTTTTTCAACTAAATCGCTCAACA
>JAYVRC010000504.1:0-3487 GCA_043776615.1 Sphingobacteriia bacterium | reverse complement strand
GGCCTTGTACATTACAACTTATCACAATCCTTCGTAAAGTGTTTTCATGATAAATACTGTTGATGCCATTTTCTAATTCAATTTTGGCAATTTGTTGTAATGGAATTAATGCGCCATTTGGCAAAGAAATTTGTGTATTGCCAATTGCATCCAAATCCTGCCTTGCACTATCAGTAGTGCGCAATAATATATCAAAACTTTTTTGCCCATCTAATATTTGACTACTTATTTTACCGTTATAAAATATTTCGATGTCTTCAGCTACTTTACCTACCTGCAAGCCATAACGTTGTACAGCCTGCCTGTCTATTTTTATTATCAATTGGGGCACTAGTACTTGCTTTTCAATTTGCAAATCAACTACACCGGGTATATTGCTTACCATTTCTTTTAACTGTGCTGCACTGCCTCTTAATTCAGTTAGGTCGTTACCAAAAATTTTTATTGCAACTTGAGCCCTTACACCAGAAAGTAAATGGTCTAACCGATGAGATATAGGTTGGCCAATATTTACTGTAACGCCTTTTAATATGTTCAACTTCTCTCTAATTTGAGCCAATACAATATCTCTACTTTTTATGAAGTCTGGCTTTAAAGCTACTTCAATTTCTGAATTACTAGGTGGCTCAGCATGTTCATCTAATTCTGCTCTACCTGTTCTTCTTGCGGTAAGTAAAACCCCCTTAACTTTTAAAATTTGTTGTTCGGCTATTGTTCCAATTTTATTGGCCTCTTCTAAAGAAGTGCTAGCGGGCGTAGATAAATTAATAGTAAAACTTCCTTCATTAAAAGGAGGTAAAAATTCTGTACCAAAAAAAGGAACAATACTAATTGCAGCAATGATTATCCCAATTGCTATTGCTATAATTTGTTTAGGTCGTTTTAATCCCCAATTTAATATTTTTGTATCTTGTTTCTTTAGCCATTTTACAAGTGAGCTATCTTCGTTTACTTCTCCTGCAGCTATTTCTAATGCTTGCCCTTCTAAGCTGTTCAGACTTTGGTAGGGGGTACTCTTCTTCCAAAATTTTAAATTTACATGGCGTAAATTTTTTGAAGAGCCCAATAAATAACTACACAAAGCAGGCGTTACGGTTAATGAAACTGCTAGTGAAGCAATGATGGAAGTAATATATGCAATGCCAAGCGGTGCAAATATTTTTCCTTCTATGCCTTGCAAATAAAACAATGGTATAAATACCAATACTACAATAACTGTAGCATACATTATGGAATTTCTTACTTCGCTGCAAGCTTCATATATTACTTTAGAAAGTGGTTGTGGATGTTCACTTGCCCAGTTTTCTTTTAATCTTCTAAATACATTCTCCACATCCACAATTGCATCATCTACCAACTCTCCAATTGCAATTGCTAATCCACCTAGGGTTAATGTATTTATTGAAATGCCAAATATTTTAAAAACGATTGCAGTAATAATCAGCGATAGGGGAATGGCAGTGAGCGTAATAACCGTTGTTCTAAAATTAAGTAAGAATAAAAATAAAATAATTACTACTAATATGAATCCATCTCTAAGTGCTATTTCAATATTAGCTAATGAATTTTCAATAAAATTCTTTTGTTGAAAAACATCAGTATTGATTTTTATATCTTTAGGGATAGACTTTTTAATATCTTCTATTGCTTTTATAATTTCGGCAGTTAAAGTAACTGTATTAGCTCCTGGCTGTTTTTCTATACTTAAAATAACCGCAGGCTTACCATTTAATGATCCATCCCCCCGCTTAATAGGACCACCAAATTTTAATTCGGCAACCTGTTTTAATAATATTGGAGCATTGCCTTTATTGGTTACAACTGTATTTGACAAATCTTCTAAAGTATTGGCTCTTGCTATATTTCTAATCAACACTTCTGTTCCTTTTTTATCGTCTACAAAACCACCTGTTGTGTTGATATTGGTTAGTTGCAACGCGTTGTCTATATCATTAATAGATACATTTAACTGACGCATTTTTTCGGGGCTGATCAATACCTGATACTGTAACTTCTCACCTCCAATGGGAATTACTTGGCTGATGCCTTTAATACTCATCAATCTTCTGCGAATGGTAAAATCGCTCAATGTTCTTATGTCTGCAGCAGAAGTTGAATCCGATGTTACAGCAATCATCATAAACTGTCCCATCACAGAACTAATAGGCCCCATTACAGGTACAATTTTATTGGGCAACTGAACCGTTTGTAATTTCTCTGCTGTTAATTGTCTTGCCCTATATACATCAGTACTCCATTCAAATTCTACAAATACCAGTCCCAATCCCGGGCTGGCAACTGAACGCACAACTTCTACACCTGGTGCGCCATTCAGAGATGTTTCAACTGGAAGTGTTACCTGCGCTTCAATTTCTTCTGGAGCCATGCCATTGGCTTCTAAAAAAATAGTTACCCTAGGCCTGTTTAAATCTGGTAACACATCTACTGGTAAATTAATTAATGTAAATACACCATATACCATTATCAATGCAGCAGTAGCCAGTACAAACAAACGATTACGGAGTGAAAATTGAATGAGTTTATTGAGCATATAAATTATTTATTTTCCCGGCATTTGTACTGTCTTTTTTTTGAACCATTTTGAGCTTACAAAAAATAATGTAAAACCACTCAACACGGTAACGATACCAAAGATTGAAAATGCTCGGAGTACCCAGTTATTAATGTCATCTCTTCCATTGTAATCCATCGTATGAAACATCCATAATAAATCAAAAGTCCGCCATTTATTATTCCTAAGCGTTTCTACTTTACCTGTAAGAGATGAAACATACACATGAGTATTGGCTCTATTTTGGAAAGAGATTTTCCAAGCAGGCAAAGGCTTCTCTCGGTATTCATCATTCTTGCTTACGGATGTGATGTAGTTAATTGATTCGACTGTTGGGATATCTGCGAAACTTTCAGCTGCTATTTTAAGCGCTTCCTCCTTGTTAATAGATTTCCTAATAAGGCCTGTTTGTGCATCGGCGAGAATTGTATGTAATGTATTTCCATTGTAATAACTTATACTATAAAAAGGCTTTTGTAGGATATTGATTAATTGTACTTGATTAATGGAATCAGCTTTTTGTGGAAGCTGATTGATGACGAATGAAGGAGAAATAAAATTAAGGGATGTGGCTAAATGTGGCGGATGTCGGTGTTCAAAATCACCATGAATTTCATCAATATTAGTCCAGCTAAAATATAGTCCGCTAATAGTCCACAACAGGAATTGAAGACCAAGTAGAATGCCCAAATAACGATGAATTCTTCGGATATAAAAATGTTTACTTTTTGCCATAATTATTTAGTGTATTGTATTGATGTCAAATTTTACTTTCAACATTTCCCATGCCACTGAAATACTTCCATTGCCTTCTTTTTTTTCTTCAATAAAATATTGTAACCGCTCTGTGTTTTGTTTTAATATTTCTGGCTTAACTTTTATCCGCACGATATCTTCCTTTTGCAAATAGTCATC
>JAYVRC010000503.1:0-3503 GCA_043776615.1 Sphingobacteriia bacterium | reverse complement strand
AGCTGGAACAAGAACCCCCGGACCAACTTCAACTTTTGCTAAAGCAAATAACGCACGTACATTAGGAGCAATCGGAATTTTTATCGTGTCAAATAATTTTCCTCGTAAAACTTCTACTCCCTTAAAAGGAAATGTATATTTTACAAAATCAACTGCTGGGCCATTTGTAACAGCAACAATTTCTGAAAATGTTGCAACTGCACTTACCGGAAGAACTGTAAAACAAAGCATGAACAATTTAGCAAGTTTGCAAAAAGGAAAATATATTTCTGAAGTTAAATTAGCAGCAATCAAAACAACAGCTGATTTACAAAGTAGTAATGTTGTAGGAATGATTTCTGGAACCGATAAAAAAGAAGAGTATGTTTTTCTAACTAGCCATCATGATCACCTAGGTAAAAGAGGCGATGTAATTTATTACGGAGCTGATGATGATGGCTCTGGAACTGTTGGTGTAATGCAGATGGCTGAGGCGTTTGCAGCCGCTGCTAAAAAAGGCATCAAACCAAGAAGAACAATGATTTTTATGACGGTGAGTGGTGAAGAAAAAGGACTAGTAGGTTCTAATTACTACTCCGAACACCCCATTTTTCCAATGGATAAAACCTCGGTTGACTTAAACACTGATATGATTGGAAGAGTAGATACAGAACGTAAAACTGGTGATACACTGAATTATATTTATGTAATTGGTCATGATAAATTAAGCAGCGAACTGCCTTCAATTAATGAGGGTGCAAACAATGCTCATACCAAATTAACATTGGATTATAAATATGACGACCCTAAAGATCAAAATAGAATCTACTATAGAAGTGATCATTATAATTTTGCTAAAAAAGGTGTACCGATTTTATTTTTCTATGATGGAATGTTAAAAGCAGACTATCACCAACCTGGCGATACGGTTGATAAAATTAATTTTGAATTAATGGAGAAAAGAGCAAAATTAGTTTACTATACTGCATGGGATATTGCCAATAGAGACAATATGCTAAAGAGAGATATTCCTTTGAATATGCCGAATAGTAGATAGTTAACAATCATAAGTTATGAATTAAGAGATATGAGTTAAGAGATATGAGGTAATAATTCATAACTCTTAACTCATATTTTTTTTACCATCCGAGTAAGTACGCAAAAATCAGCGGAACTACAATAGTAGCATCACTTTCAACAATATACTTAGGTGTATGAATATCTAATTTGCCCCAAGTAATTTTTTCATTGGGTACTGCACCAGAATATGAGCCATAAGATGTAGTTGAATCACTCACCTGACAGAAATAACTCCAAAAAGGAACATCATGCCACTCTAAATCTTGATACATCATTGGTACTACACAAATAGGAAAATCGCCAGCAATACCTCCACCTATTTGAAAGAAACCAACTCCCTTACCACTGCTATTGGCTCTGTACCATTCGGTTAACCAAACCATGTATTCAATACCACTTTTCATGGTACTCGCTTTTATTTCATTCTTAATAATATAAGAAGCAAAAATATTTCCCATAGTACTATCTTCCCAACCCGGTACTACAATCGGCAAATTTTTTTCTGCTGCTGCCAACATCCAACTATTTTTTGGATCAATTTCGTAATACTGTTCTAAATCTCCACTCAACAACATTTTATACATGTACTCATGCGGGAAATATCTTTCACTTGCAGTATCAGCATCTTTCCAAATTTTATAAATATGCTTTTGTAATCTTCTAAACGCTTCTTCTTCTGGAATACAAGTATCGGTAACTCTATTGTAATGATTCTCTAATAAATCCCATTCATCTTGTGGTGTTAATTCTCTATAATTGGGTACACGCTTATAATGACTATGTGCCACAAGGTTCATAATATCTTCTTCGAGGTTAGCACCAGTACAACTAATGATGGCAACTTTATCTTGCCTAATCATTTCGGCCAAACTAATACCCAACTCTGCAGTGCTCATAGCACCTGCTAAACTCACCAACATTTTTCCACCTTCTAACAAATGGGTTTCATAACCTTTTGCAGCATCTACCAATGCAGCAGCATTAAAGTGGCGATAATGGTGTTGAATAAACTCAGAAACTGGTCCTTTAGGCATAAAATACATTTTAGAGCCGCAAAAGTAAATTTTATCTGTGAACCTTAACAACTGATTATTGTAAATACTTACAAACTCAATTAATATACATTTAAATTGTATCTTAATCTTTCTTTAAGAACAAAGAATTAAATTAATTAGTTATATGTTAAGCTGGGGAAATTATTGGAAAGAGAATCCGAAGCTTTTTGTAAAAGTGATGGAAATGAGCACCCAGTTTGTTGCCACTAAGCTTATCCAACATAAATTGATAACCCCTACAACTACTTTATTGGATTTTGGATGCGGGCCAGGCTATTTGGCATACGAATTAAAAGGAAAACTAACAGCTTATTACGGGGTTGATATCTCATCAAAATATATTGAAACTGCAAGGAAAAAATGTGCAGATGCAAGTAACTTTCAATTTAAAGAAGTCCCACTTGAATTGGGTGTAGACGGACTCCTAACAGCCTTTGAAGCAGGCAGACAATTCAACACCATCATCATTTTAAGTGTTATTCAATATTTTAAAAATAAAGAAGAAGTTGCTCAACTCCTACATAATTGCAAGTTACTATTAATGCAATCTGGCAAAATAATTTTAGCAGATGTAATTGAAGATGACAAAGGGTTGTGGAAAGACGCATTCAGTGTATTGATAGACAGTATTAAACATTTTTATTTGTTGAGTTTTGTAAGGTTTATGTTCAGAATAAAATTATCTACATACAATACACTCCGTAAAGAACACCAATTATTGCACTTATCAAAAGATGAAGTTGTGGCAATAGGTGAAAAATTAAAGCTGAATGTAAAAATACTCCCAACTATTACACTACAAAGCAGCAGGATTAGCTATTGCTTGAGCATCTAGAAAATATATCTTTGTATATACATGAACGCAGCTTTACAAAAATTTACCAGTAAGCCATTTTTCAATAATGAAAAAATAGTGGCTCGTATTTATTTGTTTGCTTGTTTACTCATTAGTTTGAAGATTGCTTTCTTAGAATCTTATGATAATTACGACAGCTTTGTAGCGGCATTTGCACACCTAAAAAAGTACCTTGATTTATACCTGATGTATCCTTCGGAATACCATACTGAGTATAATTATAGTCCCTTTTTTGCACTATTTATGGGGTTGTTTCATTACCTACCCGATTGGATTGGTATTATATTATGGAACCTTACTCATACTGTTGCGCTATTAACCGCCATACATTTGATGCCAATTGATCTCAAGAAGAAAATATTCATCTATTGGTTTTGTCTGATTGAATATATTACCGCAGCAGAAAATGTTCAAACCAATTCTACAGTTACTGCATTGATAATGTTAGTATTTATTTTTCAAGAAAAAGGCAAAACAACATGGTCGAGTTTGTTTTATGTTTTTGGATTTTTCTTTAAAATTTATGTGCTTAC
>JAYVRC010000502.1:0-3514 GCA_043776615.1 Sphingobacteriia bacterium | reverse complement strand
CCAGTGATAAACAGTATTAGCAAAAATATTTTTATTGTTTTTTTCATTACTATGATTACTTTTTATCTATTGAACTTTATTTACCTTTTCTTTAGCTGCAATTACTTGAAGTAATTTTTCACCAGCTTCCTTTTTAAGTTCGGGTATTGTAGCATTATCTGAAATGCTTTTGTAAGTGGCTTCGGCATTAAATAAATCATTTTGTTTGAAATACACATCCCCTATTAATAGATAGCTTTTGGTTACACAATTATCGTATGATCTATATTTTTTAATTACTTCAAAACAAGCTTTTTCAGCTTCTACTAGTTTGTTGCTTTGCATATAAATTTGAGCAATTTGATATTGCGACTCAGCAGAAATTTCAGATATCCCTCTATTTAAAAGCAATTTATAACCCAATAGAGCCTGATCATACTTACCATTTAATTGATCATTTTTGGCAACAACAAATTCTCCCATTAATTGATCATCTGCTGCAATGCCTTTTTGCTGTAATAATTCAATAGCATTGGGTGCTGCTTCAGTAAATTGTTGCAACTTAAATTGGCACCGCAACAAACCCCTCATTGCTTCTAAGCGATTTTCTTGTTGATTTGCAATTCGTTTTAATAAAGCATAATATTTTGCCGCTTCAACATAATTTGTTAAATCAAAAAAATAGATTCTTGCAGATTGCAAAATACTTCTCTCCGCATATTTATTTGGTGCTAAATCAGCAACTTTATTGTAAAATGGAAGCGCATTTGAGTAATCTTTTTGATTAATATTAATTTCTGCTAAAAAATAATTTGCTTCTACCTTATACTTGCCATTAGGAAATTTTAATACATATTCTGCAAACCCAGATTGTGCTCTTGAATTATCTTTGGCTTCATACCGAATCATTGCAGATTTATAAGTTACCGAATCAGCTTCATTGGCATTTAGGGGTTTGCCATTTGTTTCCATGAAATTAATATACTCCCCAGGTTTCTGTTGTTCAATAAATATATTTCTTATATAATCTATTGAAGCATCGGACTCTACACTATTAGGGAATTTAGTTACTAATAATTTAAACTGATCCAAAGAAGCATCATTTTTATCTAAATTAAATAAAGCAATTCCCAATTTTAAATACACCTGTGGTCTTAATGAAATAGCTTTATCATTATTTACTACTTTATAGAGAGGTGCTAAAGATTTTTCATAAGCTTCATCTGCTAAATAAGTGTTGGCAATTTCAAGTTGAGCATTAGGTAAAATTGCCGAAGTAGGATATTGTTGTTCTAATAATCCCAATAGCTGCAACTTATCGTTTTGCTTATTTATTGCTCCCATTATAATTGCTTTTTGAAATATAGCATAATCGGCAGATTGCCATCTATTTTGAACAACTTCATTGTATACTATTAAGGCAAGTTTATAATCCTTGGTCATAAAATGGCAATCACCAATACGTAAATACGCATCTTTTTGAATATCAGTAATTGACCTGTTAATTGATTTATAAACTAATTCAAATTGATCTTTAGCCGATTTGTAATTTTCATTTTTTAAATAACAATAGGCTAAATTATACCTTGCATTGGTAGAATTAACTTCCTCATTCTTAATTGGGTTCTTTAAATAATTTTGCAAATAAACAATAGCTTCATCTGTTTTACCATTCCTGTAATTTAATTCACCTTTCCAAAAGTTTACCAATGGCATTTGCGCTTCATTGTATTTGGATGAAGCAATTTTATCGAGCAGCATTTCCGCAGCTACAGTTTGATGATCATTGATTAATTCAACAGTTCTTCCATATAATATTTTAGGATAAATTTTTTCAGCTTCTTCCGATTTGCTTTGTAATTGATCATAAATTACCAATGCATCTTTATAATTACTGGTATTAGCAAGTGAACTAAGCAATAATATTCTAGCTTCAGAAATATACTTAGAGTTAGTAAAATTAGCAATAAACAATTTAAAATCATTAGCTGCTATTCCGTAATAGCTAAGATCATAAGACAGTTTTGCATAATGATAAGAAGAAACTTCTTTTTGTGTTGGATTACTATTATTGGTTGCACAAAATTGAAAAGCATTTCGTGCATTATATAGCTCATTAATTTTCAGGTATGCATCTGCCAATAAATACATGCTGTTTTGGGCTAATGAATCTGCTGCCCCCCCTAATTGTTTAAACCCGAAGATTGCTTTATTCCAGTTTTTGGCTTCGTAATAACAATATGACAATTCATACAAATCTTCTCTTCTAACCTTCGCATTACCAGCTACATATTTTTCTAAATAGGGCAATGCACGATTAAATTGTTTTTTCTCAAATAAAATATGACCAATTAGTTGTTGCAATTGAAGATCATAATACTGTTTAGACTCTTGTAAAATTTTTTCGCCGTAAGCAAGTGCCTTATCGCTCTGCCCATTAAAATAATACAACTCAGCTAAATAAAATGGAACCAAATTCTTATAAGCAGTTTCTTTCTCGGCAATAACAAAACAAGCAATTGCTTCTTCATATTTTTGCTCGTTAAATAAAAGAAACCCATAATAATAATTTGCATCAATAAAATTGGGATCATTAGGTAGCTGTCTGATGCTATTAAACAATGGCTTTGCTTTATCAAATTGTTGTCCAACAAAATACGCATACCCTTGGTGAAATTTCATTTCGGCTATCTGACGATTATTTAAATTGGCGATATTCGATTTGTCAAAGTATTGTAATGCATTTCCATAATCCTTTTTTTGGTAATAATATTCTCCAAGGTAATAAGCAGTTAATTGGGTATGTGCAACATCAAGTTCTAATTCAATAAAAGACTTAGCCAATGCAACTACAGATTCGTCTTGCAATTGCAAGCCACAAATAATATAATAATATTTACACTCAACTAGTACTTGAACGGGGAAATTGCTGTTTTTAATTCCATTAATGTAAAACGATTTAAACAATGGATAAGCAAGGCTGTATTGATCTTGTTGATAAAGCAATTTAGCCTGTTTAAAAGAAGCATCAGGCTCAATTAATGTTTGTGTTAATTGCGCTTTTAGCGAAATCGAACAAACTAAAAAAACAAATCCTAGAAATAAATAACCGATTTTGTTCATAGTAAAAGTAGTATTACAATGCTTGATAAAGATACAAGTACAGATTTGTAAGACTTTGTTAAGCCTGAAGATGTGGAAAAACAAGAGAAGGTCGTAAGTTTGTCAACAAATTGCAAAAATGTACGAACATTTCACAACAGTGAGGGTTAGATACGCTGAAACCGACCAAATGGATATTGTATACTATGGTAATTACGCCCAATATTTTGAAGTAGGAAGGGCTGAATGTATAAGGGATTTAGGATTTACTTATAAGAAGATGGAAGAAATGGGAGTTCGCATGCCTGTTGTTCGCATGGAAGCCGATTTTTTACGACCAGCCCATTATGATGATTTGATTACTATAAAAACTGTTTTAAAAGAAATGCCATTAAAACACGAAATTAGTTTTCATCATGAAGTTTATAATGAA
>JAYVRC010000501.1:0-3522 GCA_043776615.1 Sphingobacteriia bacterium | reverse complement strand
TTTGTATTTATAGCAAATGGCATAGATTTTGGCTAATTCTTTATTCAAATCTACCTTGCATTCAATTTATATTTAATATGTTTAGATTATTTTTAATACTAACGCTGATTTTTTCGTCCTTTTCAGCTTTTGCTCAATTAGATTCATTAAAAATAGTTTGTTTTAGAGATACTATTTTTATTCATATAGACAGTGTTAACGCTCAAATAGATACCGCTAAAGTAGTAGATTTTATTGTAGTTAAAGGCAAAGTAGTTAAAGGTATTGCCAGTTTTTATAGCAGTAATTTAGATGGAACTCAAACAGCCACGGGAGAAATTTATAGGAACAACAAGTTTACTGGGGCTAGTAATAATTTAAAGTTAAACACTTGGGTTAGAGTAACTAACATTAAAAATGGTAAAACGGTTATTGTTCGTATTAACGACAGAATGCATCCTAAAATGAAAAGAAAGGGTAGGGTGATAGATTTAAGTAGAACAGCAGCGAAAAAGCTTGATTTTATCAAATCTGGACTTACTAAAGTAATATTAGAGGTAATTGAACCTCCTCAAAGGAACTAAAAAATTAAAAGATAAAGTTAACATAATTTCAAAAATTCGATTTCTACCTGTATTTTTGTAATAACTAATAAAAAACTGTTTATGAAGAAATTTTTATTTTCTTTAATTCTTGTTGGTTTAACCACGGCAGCTTTTGCCCAAACTCCAGTGAGCTACAAAAAAAGACCTTCTCTAGGAGTTTCTTTTTTTCTAAATGATATGATTACTGCTGAAAGAATCAGTAAATCGTCTCTTTCATCTGTATTATCTAATAATACTTGGGCAAAAACAAGTGAGATGACCCCTGGCTTATCAATTCAATATTTTGAAGGACTTACTGAGAACATTGATTTTATGGCTAGTATTGGTGGAAATTTTACTAAATATTCATTTTATCCAAAATCAGGTATTACTCCTTCTTCAAACAGTAAATTTTTATTAGAAGCCGACGCAAATATTAACATCAAATTACTTACAGATAAATATGTAGTTGTTCCTTATATCACATTAGGCCTTGGTGCATCTATGTACGGAGGTACTTACTTTGCTGCTCAAGCTAATACTGGTTTAGGTATACAAATAGGATTAGGTGAAGGTACTTATGTTAACACCAATTTTTTTTACAAACCAGCTGTTTCAAATTTAGCAGTGAATCATATTGGCTATTCAATTGGTATTGCATCTCCTTTAAAGGATAAGCCAAAACCAGTTGTTGTGGCTCCACCTCCTCCACCACCACCTCCTCCTGTAGTTGAAAAAGATACTGATGGTGATGGAATTTTAGATAAAGATGATAAATGTCCTACAGTTCCAGGGGTTGCTAAATACCAAGGATGCCCTATTCCTGACACTGATGGTGATGGTATTAATGATGAAAATGATAAATGCCCTACTGTTAAAGGATTGGCTAGATATCAAGGTTGTCCTATTCCTGATACCGATAAGGATGGCATCAATGATGAAGAAGATAAGTGTCCTACAGTTCCTGGATTAGCTCGTTATAAAGGATGTCCTATTCCTGATACCGATGGTGATACTGTAAATGACGAAGAAGATAAGTGCCCAACAATTAAGGGGTCTGTTGAAAACTATGGTTGTCCTGAATTAGCCAAACAATACAATTTTGATAACAAGAAAGTATTATTTGTAACAGGAAGTGCTGTATTAACTAAAGCATCTAAAGTAGAATTAATGAAAGTTGTTAAGGCTTTAAATGAGTTCCCTTCATTAAAGCTCTATGTTGATGGCCATACCGATAATAGTGGTTCTGATAAAATTAATAATCCATTATCAATAAAGCGTGCTAATTCAGTAAAAGCATACTTAATCACTAAGAAGATAGCTGCTGAAAGATTATTAACTGAAGGATTTGGAAGCACCAAACCAATTGCAGACAATAAAACTAAAAAGGGCAAAACTGCCAATAGAAGAGTTGAGTTTAGAGTTCAAGAACTTTAAATTCCTCATCAAATTAATAAAAAACCTCTCGTTTTAGCGAGAGGTTTTTTTATGTCAAATAAAAAAAATTGAATCTTACTAATGAATACGATCTCCTCTAATGGCCAAATTATTCATTATTTCTGTTTCATATGCTAACCATTCTTTCCATCTTTTCCTTACTTTTTCTTTTGGTAAATAGGTATATGCTAAATTGATGAAAAGGGTATAGTGCCCCGCTTCACTTTCCATGAATTTTCTATAAAATTTTTGTAAGTGTTTATCTTCTAATCCTTCACTTAATCTTTTAAATCGCTCGCAACTTCTAGCTTCTATTAATGCCATAGTTAATAATTGGTCAAGCATTCTATCATCTATATGGCCACCTTTTTTTTGAAATAATAATAGTTGGTTTACATATTCGTCTTTTCGTTGTTTGCCTAATGTTAGTTTTCTTTTTTCCAATTCTGCTAATACCAATCTAAAATGCCCCCATTCTTCTGTAACAATAGGAGCTAATTCTTGAACCAATTCTTTGAGATCGGAATAACGTTGAATTAAAGAAATACAGGTTAATGCAGCTTTCTGTTCACAATATGCGTGATCTGATAAAATAGCTTCTAGCGATATTGCTGTTAAGTTAACCCATCTAGGATCAGTAGGTAGTTTAAGCCCTAGTATATTTTTTGTGTGCACAGATAGTTCATCTTTCATAGATTCTTCAATTATTGTGCAATCTACATTCAAAAATGTCAATTTGCAATACCAAGGTTTTTGTTAGTTTTGATTTATGTATGATGATAATTTTCTTTCGAAAAAAATTAATGAGCGAATTAATAATAATGCATTTAGGTCGTTAATATTACCTGCCAATACTATTGATTTTAGTTCTAATGATTATTTAGGAATTGCAACAAATCAATTATTGAAAAATAATAATCTTGATTTTAATCATGGTTCAAAAGGGTCTAGGTTGCTATCTGGGAATTATGATTTAATTGAAGAAGTTGAAAAAGAAATAGCCAAATTTCATGATGCTGATGCAGCTTTGATTTTTAATTCGGGATACGATGCGAATATTGGTTTATTATCGAGTGTACCTCAACGAGGTGATACAATTTTATACGATTATTTGAGTCATGCATCTCTAAGAGATGGAATAAGGTTATCATTTGCTCAATCTCACTCATTTATTCATAATGATTTAAATGATTTAGAAAAGAAATTAAATCAAGCTAATGGCAACATTTTTGTAGTTACAGAATCGGTTTTTAGTATGGATGGCGATAAGGCAGATTTGTTAGCGCTAATACAATTGACCAATAAATATAAAGCTCATTTAATTGTAGATGAAGCTCATGCAACTGGAGTGATAGGCGATTTGGGAGAAGGGCTAGTTCAGTATAATTATTTGCAGCAACATATTTTTGCAAGAATTCATACATTTAGCAAAGCTTTAGGATGCCATGGTGCAGTTGTTCTCGGCTCTTTGCAACTTAGAAATTATCTAATTAATTTTTCAAAAAGTTTTATATATACAACT
>JAYVRC010000500.1:0-3525 GCA_043776615.1 Sphingobacteriia bacterium | reverse complement strand
CCGTAGCTTCTGTTATTTCTGCTGAAGCAATCAGGCGTTCTCCAGATAAAAATACGGGTGAAGTGTTAAAACGAGTTCCGGGTGCAAGTATTCAAGATGGTAAATTTTTAATTGTTCGAGGATTGGCTGAAAGGTATAACCTCGCTATGTTAAATGGAATTCAATTAGGAAGCACAGAGCCCGACAGAAAAGCTTTCTCCTTCGATATGATACCTGCTAATATGATTGATAATATTATCATCAATAAAGCATTCGTTCCAGAATTACCTGGAGAGTGGGCAGGTGGCTTAATTCAAGTGAACACTCGTGATATTCCAACAAAAAACTTTTTTAACCTACAAATTGGTACTGGCTTTAATACCCAAACTATTGGCAATAATTTTTATACTTATAAAGGTGGTAAAACAGATTGGTTAGGGATTGATGATGGTACTAGAAGTTTACCAGGTTCTTACACTACAAAATCTCAATTTGATGCTTTGTCTAATATAGATAAAGCTAACATGGGCAAGCAGTTCGAGAACAATTGGGTAGCTCAACAAGACAATGGATTGAATCGCTTAAATGGACAATTTCAAATTGGGGGGGGCTTCACTGCCAAATTAAAAGGCAATGCTAAATTAGGTGGAATTTTTGGACTCACTTACAACAGAACAGGTAAGTATTTAAAAGGTACTAATAGTGGTTTTAACTTTGTTGGAAATGGCACTTATACACCAGATTTTAATTATAACGATGATCGTTATAGCAATGATGTTTTAATGGGAGCTCTAGGAAATTTGGCTTATCAAATAAACAATAACAACAAAGTTTCTTTTAAAACAATATTCAATATCAATTCTTCTGATTATACTATTTTAAGAACAGGAATAGAAGGTAATGGTAATACAAAATTCGATAGTACAAAAGCCTACGAATATGGGTTTAAGCAAAATACATTTTGGAATTCACAGATTAGCGGAGAGCATAACTTAAAATCCAATGTGCTTAAATTAAAATGGTATGGTTCTTTTACTATATTAGATGGATATGTGCCTGATCAAAGAAGGTTGTATTATTTAAAAAATAATGATATTGCAACCAACCCTTATGTAGCACTACTTTCCAACACGTTGTCTCAAAAAAGTGGCAATAGATTTTATCAAAATTTAAATGATTATATATATTCAGCAGGTGCAGATGTAGCGTATACTTTTGATTTATTTAGTTCTAAACAAACGCTAAAAGGTGGTTATTTATTCCAAGTAAAGGATCGTTTATTTGATGCAAAGCCTTTCTCTATCTATCTTCCAAGAGACAACGCAGCCATTCGTTTGCAAGGTCCATCAACTATATTCAGTCCAAATAATTTTGGTGATGGATCTGCAACAAGTACCTTATTGGCCTTCGATGCTATTAAAGGAAATTTATACAGATATTTAGCCAACACTATTTTAAATGCAGCTTATTTACAATTCGATAATCAGTTTGGGTCTAAAATGCGCGTTGTTTGGGGAGTAAGAATGGAAGATTATGATCAATTGGTAGGAAGCGTTAAAACTTCAGATCCTCGTTATAATTATACAAAAGTTACTGATTTTTTACCTGGAATAAATGCAACTTATAAGTTAGATCAAAAAACGAATTTGCGTTTCTCTGCTTCTCAAACAGTGGTTCGTCCTGAGTTTAGAGAATTGGCAAATTTTCAATACTATGATTTTGAATTAAATGCTGCTGTTCAAGGTTTGCCAACAATAGAAAGAACTAAAGTTTCTAATTTAGATTTACGGTATGAAGTTTATCCAAGAGCAGGTGAAGTAATAACAGCAGGTGTATTTTACAAACACTTTGATAAACCTATAGAAATGGTTTACAACTTCGGATCAGGTGGAGCAAGTACATTCAATTTCGCCAATCCTAATAGTGCTAATGCATATGGCTTAGAATTAGAATTCCGTAAAAAATTAGATTTTGTTGATGTTTTAAAGAATTTCACATTCACAGCAAATGGCTCGTATATCTATAGTCGTGTAGCTGACACTAAATTGGCTTTAGATCGTCCATTACAAGGTCAATCTCCGTATTTAATAAATGCCTCATTGTTGTATGATATGCCTGAAAAAGGAATGAGCGCTACTTTGTTGTATAATCAAATTGGAAGGCGTATTACTTTTGTTGGAAGCCAAGATCAACCAGATATTTATGAATCTTCAAGACCAATAATTGATTTTCAAATTACTAAGAAGTTAGCAAAAGATAAGGCTGAATTAAGATTGAATGTGCAAGACATTTTAAATCAAAAACTATATTACTATCAAAATCCAGATGGCAATGTTAACCTAGATAAAGCAAAAGATCCATACCGTTTAAGTCGTCAATACGGTACCAATATTTCTTTAACATTCGGATACTCTTTATAACATCAGTTACCTCAAAAAAATATAAAATAAAATACATCATGAAAAAGTCAATCGTACTGGTAGCTGCACTTGCAGGACTAATGATTACCAGTTGCCGAAAAATTGAAATGGACGGCGGCGGAACTACCGTTACAGTTGTACCGACTACAACAACTGGTCAAACCATTACTTTAAAAGGTAGAATAGATAAAGACACTGTATTAAAAGCAGGTAACAGCTACATTTTAAGCGGATTAGTTTACATGGTAAATAATGCCACAATGAAAGTTGAGCCGGGAGTTACCGTAAAAGGCGATTTTCAAGGTTCAAACGTTGCAGCTTTAATTATCACTAGAGGCGCTAAACTAGTTGCAGATGCAACACAGGATAATCCTATTGTATTCACATCTAATTCTCCTGTACCTCGTTCTGGAGACTGGGGTGGGATTGTATTATGTGGTAAAGCTGCAGTTAATAGCACATTCAATGGACAAGCTGGAATTTTTCAAGTTGAAGGCGGAGTTGACAACTCTTTTGGTGATGGTATTGCTGGTGGCGGTACTAGTCCGAATAATGCAGATAGTTCTGGTGTTTTACGTTATGTAAGAATTGAGTATGCAGGTTATGCCTATCAACCAGATAAAGAATTAAATAGCTTAACAATGTGTGCAGTTGGTAATAAAACACTTATTGACTATGTTCAAGTTACTTATGCAAAAGACGATGCTTTTGAATGGTTTGGCGGAACTGTTAATTGTAAGCACTTAATTACTTACAAAACACAGGATGACGATTTTGATACTGATAATGGATACAGTGGAAACGTTCAATTTGGTATTGCTTTAAGAGACTCAACCATTGCAGATATTTCTCGTTCGGAAGCTTTTGAAAGTGACAATGATGCAAGTGGATCTATCAATAGTCCACAAACAAGTGCTGTGTTTTGTAACATGACTGTAATAGGACCAAGAGCAACTTTATCAAATAGTGGAAATTCGCTTTTCTTATGCGGTGCCCAAATTCGTCGTAATTCAACTATTTCCATTTTTAATTCAATTTTCTTAGGTTGGCCAGCTGGTTTATTAATTGATTCAAGAACTGGAAGAAGTGTAGAAAATAATATTGGCGATAGCACAACTCGTTTCAA
>JAYVRC010000499.1:0-13905 GCA_043776615.1 Sphingobacteriia bacterium | reverse complement strand
TGATACAATCCACCCTTGAACCATGCGGGATCATTGGGTTTGCGCACAACCATTTTATCGTAAATACCATTAGCTCCTTGTGCATTTTTAATAATATCTTGAATAGGTAAATACTTTAGTCCCTGTGCCCATTCAACCTTTGGCATTTCCGGACCCATGTCATAAAATTTTTGTAATCGCACCAAGTCTTTTTGCTGAATACCTACTGGAAGACGAGGTGCAAGCTTATCATGTTGGGTGCCATATAACCAAGAAGTAAACAACATTTGTTGCGCACCTCCGCGGTACCAGTTGCCTTGCTCCATAAATTTACCTACCCTTCCTACACCTGCTCCAAATCCTTGTGCCACCATAGCAGCCAATGCAGGATGATTTTGCGAAGCCACTGCCATTTGCCATTCTGCAGTAGAAGAGCAACCAATTAACCCTACTTTACCATTGCTCCAAACTTGTTTGCTCATCCAATCCAATGCATCGTATCCATCGGTAATAGGTGTACCTAAAATATCCCATTCACCTTCAGAAAAAAAGCGTCCGCGTTCGTTTTGTACAACGTAGGCATATCCTCTGCTAACTGCTTCATATGCTGCTTGCAGGGTTCCTGTAACCATTTTGCCATCTATCCAAGTATTAAAATTATAAGGAGTTCGAGAAAACACAATCGGCACTTTGCCATTGCCTTTGGGGCGATAGATGTCGGTTGCCAAGCGAACACCATCGCGCATGGGCATCATAACTTTTTGATCAATGATACCAATAGAATCGAGCTTGCGATAAATAGCCGCTGTATCTTGCGCTGATAAATGTTGTAAGAATAGGCAACTGAATAAAACAAAACCAATATGTTTCATGTTGATAGCTTTAAGTTAAAATGAATATACTAATTAATGATTCATTATGTACTAAACCACTATTTTTTCTTTTTGCTTTAGGGTTGCTTTGCTCTTTATATGCAGCAACTTCAATTAAGTTGGTAAAACAAAACACCGATACCGTTTATACGTATCAAAAAAAATCGTACGATGGAATTGCAAAATATTATTGATAGAATACCAAGGTGAAGACATTACTATGCTATCAAGGCCTTGCATAAAAGAACAATAGGGGAATTAAAAAAGAATTAGGAGCTAATGGATTTGAGTTGAGTTATCGAGGCAATTTTTTACCCATACAGCATTTTTTATTGTTAAGAAAGCGATATTGATTCGTTTGCTACTAAGTAATCTTAAAGCAAATGATTGATATTTTTCTACAGACTGATCATTACTGATAAAATTATATTTATTACAAATCCCCTCCAAATAAGTATTATGTAGAATGGGTTTTTTTACGAAAAGAGGTATTTAATTGATAATAGCTACTACTATCAATTGGAGAGAAGAGTTTAATATAAGATCCCATATTAGTGCAAGCTTGTTATAGTTGATTAGGTGCAATGCTAATAGAAAATATCAATTCAATTATTACCTGAATAGTTTTAAATATTGCTCAAAAGCATAAATTCTGTTGCGTTTAAATCCTGTTAGTTCCACTAATATTTCTAATCTAACTAAATCATTTAATAATCTTGAAACTGTAGGAACGCTCACTTTTAAAGCAGTAGCTATGCTTCGCATATCTGTAATGGGTTGACTGTATAAGTATTGTAACATGCTTTTTGCAAGTACTTGCTTTTTTCCCATCGTTATTATTTTGATTTCAATAGTAGCTCTTAATGCAATAATTGCTTTAAAAGTTTGAATGGAGCTTTCGGCTGTTACTCTTATTCCTTCTAAAAAAAATTTAAGCCATTGCGCCAAATCATTCTTGGTTCTTACAATCGTTAAATTATCGTAGTAGTATTCTTTATTTTTTTCAAAAAAATCGGAAAGATATAAAGTAGGTTTTACCAATAAACCTGTACTTACTAAATAAAGCGTAATTAAAAGTCTTCCAATTCTACCATTTCCATCTAAAAATGGATGAATGGTTTCAAACTGATAATGCAAAATTCCAATCTTTATTAAATGAGGCAGGTTAGTATTATCGCTATGAATAAATTTTTCCAAATCAGCCATATATTCTATAAGGCCATCTTGATGCGGCGGAATAAATTTAGCATCTACCAAACTACTACCACCAATCCAATTCTGACTGATGCGAAATTCACCTGGTTGTTTGTGCGTGCCTCTTACTCCTTGCAGTATTATTTTATGGGTATTTTTTAATAATCTATTGCTTAATGGCAAATTATTTAATTCGGTTATTGCCGTATTCATTGCTTGTACATAATTCTGTACTTCTTGCCAATCGTCTTTTTTTTCGGGATTGATGTACTCTTCTTTTTGAACGGCTTCATCTATATTGGTTTGCGTGCCTTCTATTCTACTACTTTTTGTACCTTCTTTAAGTACATGCATTTTTATGAAGAAATCTACATCAGGTATCAATTGGCTAAAAGCGTTCAATTCTCCAAGTTTTTGGTCTGCTAGGCTTAATAGCAAAGCCACAGCATCGTTATCCAAATGCCAATCAGTATTGATTAGCGTTGGTTCAAAGCTTTTATATTCAAGCCGTTGCGTTAATTTGCCTGACTTAAAATCACTTATATTCATTAACTGTTAATATTATCTGAAAATGTAAATATAGGTATTTATATTTTCAGTTATCGTATTTAGTGAAAATATGAATATTTATATTTTCAGTTAAACCATTTTTTAAAAATATAGTTATTCATATTTTCAGTTTAAGGCAGTTATTTGTCGAATGATACTAAAATTGTAGTCACATCTTTTATGACAGTCACCAAATTAAAAAAGCCACTCATTAATTGAGTGGCTAAAAGTATAAGTGCTGTAGGGGGAGGGATCGAACCTCCACGAGGCAGTTAGCTGCAGTACAAAGTTCGGTGGTCGACCCCGGTCGTCCCGATAAATCGGGACGGCTCTATGCTGCGTTTATCCTGTTTTCCCCACCCCCGAGACAAGAGGGTATGTCTGCCAAAAATTTCATCACCCCACAGTATATAAGAACTATTTCTTATTATGATAAAACAAAAATAGGGTAAAATGTCAATTAATTAGCCATTTTTCAAAAATTAATTTAATAATATAGATAACGTTCAATATATTTGAATAATTATTGAATATTATCTAAATAAACAGCTAATATGCCCTCAAAATTAAATCTCGACAAGCTGGATTTTCAAATTATCCAAGAAATGATGGAAGACGCAGAAATCTCTTATGCCGATTTAGGCAAAAAACTATTTGTTTCTGGAGGTACCATCCACGTTCGAATCAAAAAACTAGAAGAACTAAATGTAGTTAAAGGTAAAAAATTATCGGTAGACCTCAAATCTTTAGGATACGATGTTATAGCTTTTATTGGTATTTATCTAGAAAAAAGTTCCATGTACGATTCCGTTGCTAAGGAATTGAAGAAAGTACAACAAATAGTTCGACTAAATTACACAACCGGTAATTACAGCATGTTCGCAGAAATTGTTTGTAAAGATATTCAAGAACTGCGTTTTGTATTACACGACGAACTTCAAAAAATTAAAGGCATTGAAAGAACCGAAACATTTATATCATTAGAAGAAAGCCTCGATAGAAATGTAGTAGTTGCCCCTAAACAATAATATTATGCAATCCACTTTTAACATCATCGAAATCACCAATTTACTTAAACATAAATGGAGAGTATTGCTAAGCTTTACATTTATTGCTGTATTTGCTGCAGCTGTTTTTGTTTTTGTAATGACCCCTCAATACGAATCTTCTACAACCCTACTAGCTGGTAACTCTCAGCTTGCAGATAAAGCAAGACTATTTAATCCGCAAATAAAAGACCTTTATTCTAGCTTCGGATCAGGCGATGATCTGGAAAGAATTTTATCAATCGCAGAAATGGATACAACACTTAAACAAGTTATTGCAAAATGTAATCTTAGGTTTAGTGATGATAGTTTAACGCTTACTAATTCTAAAGCACTAGCTCAATTAAGAAAAAAATTACAGTTCAAAAAAACCGCTAAAGATCAACTTATTATAAGTTGCGTAACTTATAATAAAGATTTATCTGCTACAATTGTAAACACACTAGTTGAGATTACAGAATCAAATATGCAGTCAATCATCAATTCGAATTATCAATTGGTTGCACAAAAGTTAGATAGCACAGTTAGTCAATTAAAAAATCAGTACACTGTTTTAGCAAATAATAAACTAACTGATGAATCAAGTGTAAGACTTAATATGTCAGAAACTGAAACCATATTAAATCAAATAGATCAAACCAAAAAAGCTAGTCAAGAAATAAAACTAGCAATGGCAACTTTACCAAACTTTATAAAAGTAGTTGAAAAAGCTACCCCAGCAACAGAAGTATCTTGGCCTAATAAACCTTTAATAATTCTTATAGCTGCAATTGCTGGTTTGCTATTTAGCAGTATACTGGTATTAATCAATAACCCAACAAAGGCTGCATAGTATGCATGCATTGAGATTAAACAAATTAGCCACTGTTTTATACGCATTGCTTTTTCTAGCCTTTGGCGCAATTGCCATTTTACAGCAAAACCTAGCTTGGATGGCAATTCCATTTGGGTTGATCCTTTTTAAACTCTTTGTTACATTCTTCACCTATCAAACAGAACAACTTTTTTGGCTATTACTTATTTTCCTTCCGCTGTCTACCGAACTTAATATAACACAATCCTTAGGTATTGATTTTCCAGATGAACTTTTTTTGATATTGATTACTGCAATTACTATTGCCAAACTAATTCATCAGCCAATATTATTTCGTTCCATTTTTGTATCACCAATACTGGTAATAATTGCTGCTCATATTTTTTGGATTATCATCAGCGCTTACTTTTCAACAGAGCCAATACTTTCATTAAAATACTTATTAGCAAAAATTTGGTACATTGTTCCATTTGTTTTTATTAGTCCAGTATTACTCAAACAACAAAGCGATTGGAAAAAATTAGCACTTTGCTTATGCATACCAATGCTTCTAATAATTATACAAGCATTGATTCGATTTAGTTTTTATGGTTTTGAATTTGCTGCCATTAAAAAAACAATGGCCCCTTTTTTTAGAAATCATGTGAACTACTCTTCTATGTTGGTTTGCCTATTACCAATTGGATGGGCCTTATGGAAGTTCGCACCTAATAATTTATCAATTAAAAAAGCGATTCTGTTTTTTTTACTAATTGCTATCACAGGATTAATCTTATCGTACTCAAGAGGTGCGTGGTTAGCACTAGTTGTTGGACTTCTATCAATAGTTGTTTTTCAAAAAAAGAAGATAGCCCATGTAATATCAATTTCAATTGTATCTATTATCATTTTTATTGCTATTTTAATAAATAATAACGAGTACCTGAAATTTGCACCTGATCATGACCGAACCATTTTTCATGCTGATTTTAGCGACCATTTATCTGCAACGATTTCAATGAAAGATATTTCTAATGCAGAGCGTTTTCATAGATGGGTTGCAGGGATAAGAATGATTGCCGAAAAGCCGATAGCAGGTTTTGGTCCAAATAGTTTTTACACCCAATACAAACCTTATACTGTTTCATCTTTTAAAACATGGGTAAGCAACAATCCCGAGCATTCTACAGTACATAATTATTTTTTACTCATAGCTATAGAACAAGGAATTTTTGGGTTGATGATTTTTTTAGTTTTACTTATTTGGATGCTTTTAAAAGCGCAACAATTATATCATCAATTTCAAAGTAGTTTTTATAGCACCATAGCCATTGTAACAGGTATTATTATTATAATGATTACTATCATTAATTGTACAAGTGATATGATAGAGACAGATAAGATTGGGGGAATTTTTTGGTTAAGTGCTGGTGTTCTAATTGAGTTGAATATTCAACTCAACATCGAAAGAAAGGCTATTGCATAATTAATCCGCCAATAAAAAATTATCCTCTAACCGACAATGCATCCCTTAACCCATTGCCCAATAAATTAAACGCCAATACCAATAACATAATGGCTATTCCTGGCGCTAAGGCCAACATTGGATTATTGGTAATAATAAAATTATAATTCTCTTTAATCATTAAACCCCAACTAGGTTGAGGCGGCTGTACGCCCACTCCTAAAAAACTCAAACCTGCTTCAATTACTATTGCAGCTGCAAAATTACTAGCTGCAATAACCATTACCGGTCCGAGTATATTTGGTAAAATATGTTTTACAATAGTTCTTGAATGTGAGTACCCTAATGCTCTTGTGGCTTCTATATACTCTAATTCGCGAACTGCTATAACTTGTCCGCGCACCAATCGAGCTACATTCACCCACATAGTTAAACCCACAGCAATAAATACTTGCCAAAACCCCTTTCCTAATGCCAATGTAATTGCAAACACCAGTAATAAAGTGGGTATACTCCAAATTACATTAATAAACCACATGATCACTTCATCTATCCATCCCCTAAAATAACCAGCCACTGAACCCATAAATATGCCAATGGTTAAAGAAATGAGCACAGCAATAAAGCCAACACTTAAACTTACTCTCACGCCAATTATTAGCCTGCTAGCTATATCTCTTCCAAATTTATCGGTCCCGATAAAATAGGTTATTCGTTCTACTGGGTTATTTGCTAAAAGATTCAGAGGCATTACTTTTTTTTCAGTAATTCCATCATCAATTAGTTTTTCATAATGAATACTATCTCCAGCAATTTTAAATGTTGTTATTGGAATAAAATTATATTGATCATTTTTACCTGCTATTAAACGAGTAAAAAAGCCAACTTCATTGGATTGGTTTACTTTTTTTACCCTCAATAGATCAATTGTAAACCCTGGTTTTTTACTCCCAATTTCTGGTATGATTCTATTTGCATTGGGTGATCCATCGGGTGCTATAAAATAGGCAAAACTGGCAAGCAACAAACTCAATACAATCAGTATCATACCAAAAGCAGCTCCATTATTATGGAACAGTTTTGAAATGAATTTTTTATTGTTGTTATTATTCAATAATTTATTTGATAATATTAAACCAAAATAAAAAAAACAAGTCCAACTAAAAACCAACTGATATGAAATCCTTTTTGCGTTTCACTTTATCGCTGTTTGCGCTTATTCCTTTACTCATTTATGCATTTTTCCCAGATAGTCCTTCATCAGATATGAATAATCCTTTTTAGCTATTTAATTGTCCTTCCTTTCCACTGATATGAACCAAATTTACCTAACCAACCTGCAATAACTGTATACAAGATATGAAATGGTTGCATCAATGGAAAAAAGAATAAGGTATTGGCTCTTTTAAAAAAATATGCAACCGGAATCATAAAAATTATTTCAATAATTGTTTTTGCTACAACTATATATAATATTACAGGGTAAATTCCACTTACGAATATCCCCACAGCTAGACCAATCAAAAGAAATGCATTAAATAAATAAACAAGAACTAGTATCCAAAAAATACTTTTTTCGGAATAACTATCCGCTTTACTTGCCCATCTGATGCGTTGATTAATAAAGGTTTTCCAGCTTGGCATTGGTGCAGTTGTAACAATCATTTCGGATGAAAATAAAAAACCTAGCCGACCAGGAAAACGTTTTTTAATTTTATACATCAATAACATATCATCTCCACTTGCTAAATGATCAATTCCTTTAAACTGACCAACTTCATAAAATGCCAATTTACTATAAGCTAAATTTGCTCCATTACACATACTATGGTATCCTGCAGCAACAGCGGCGGCTGTTATTCCTTGTAGACTCATAAAATCAAGTACCTGAAATAAACCCAGCCAGCTTTTTGTTAAACTAAACATAACAGGCGCTGCAACTAACACTGGTTGTTTTTCTTGAATATATTGATCGAAGTTATTTAACCAATTGGGCAAAACTTCGCAATCGGCATCTGTGGTAATTATCCATTCACTTTTACTTTGGGCAACTCCAATTTCTATTGCTCTTTTTTTATATGAATTAATAGTAACATTAATATGGTCCGACAAATTAATCAACTGCAAGGAAGGAAAACTAAGTTGAATTGATTTAACTACTTTTTCAGTTTCGTCAGTTGAATGATCATTTACCACAATTACTTCAAAAAGTTCCAGCGGATAATTTTGTAACTGAATTGTTCTTAAACAATTAGTAATGGCTAGTTCTTCATTTCGTGCAGGAATGATGATGGTGAATTTTGTAGATGGAGGTATTATTCTATGTAAAGGCTCATTTTTAAATTGCAAAAACCAATAGCAATAAATGCCAATTACAATTGAATAAGCAATTGCTAACAATATGGTTAAGTATATAAAAATGAGCACCATTGGCAACAAAGAAAACCATTATTAATTTAAAATAATAATGCAATCTCATTTGCATACTTTTTTTGTATTAATTGATGACCTGCATCTATTTCCTGAACAGTTACCAAGGTTTCTAACCCTTCTCTGAATTGGAGTCCTCGTTTAGTAATAATTATCCGATCATGTTTACCAAAAATAATATTCATTGGTACTTGATTAGACTTAACTAGTTTCCTTATCATCTTTAAATTAGGCCTGAATTGCCTAGTTGTAGTCCATATTTTATACAAATTGGCCCTTTCAACGGGATCATCTAAATAATAATGAATAAACTTAATGATGCTTTTATTCACAAGGTTTAGCTTCTCAGCTATGCCAATTGTGTTGAAAATCCAAGAAGGATTATTCATTGTGTATTTAAAAAGCTGATTTCCAATTTTGGTTTCTGTAACAAACCATTGCCACTTGTTTTGATGCAATCCATCTGGAGCTACCAACACAATTTTAGCAACTCTTTGAGGCATTAGTTCAAAAAGTTTCATGGCAATTCTTCCCCCCATACTATAGCCCAATAGAATAAAATTGTTTTGCTCATTACCCATAATCTGATTCATTAATTCAATCAGTTCATCAGCTTTAAATAATAATTCTCCATGCCATTCGGTCTTTCCATGAAATGGAATATCAATAGCAATTACTGTAAATTGTTTGGCTAAATAGGGTTCTAATATATCAAATCGCTCTCCCTCTTCTCCATATCCATGAAAGCCAAATACCCAGTTGGCACCATTTCCAAATCGCTTGTAATGAAATTTTGAGCTGCCTTGTGTTATAAAATGACTATCCATCAACAAATACACTAATTTTTACCAAAATATTCTTGGTAATATCAAAGAAACGAACTTATTTTGAAATTAGTTGCATAACTAACTATATGTCAAACAACCATTTTAGACGGGGCGAATTGTACAGTGTTATCAATGGCATGGCTTCAACTGCTGTTGCAAGAAGGCTACAAAAGAATTTTCGCAACGCTGGTTTAGAAATTACCATTGAACAATGGAGCGTTTTGTACCATTTATGGAAGGAAGACAGATTAAGTCAACAGGAATTGTGCAACCGTACATTCCGCGATAAACCAAGCATCACCCGATTAATTGATAATTTAGAAAAACAGCACCTAGTTAAGAGAGTTGCCTCCCCAACAGATAGACGAATTAACCTTGTTGAATTAACCGATGCTGCATTAGAATTACAGCATATCACCATCGATTTAGCTAACCAAACAATGGCGGAAGCGCTGGTTGGAGTGGATAAACATGAGATTGAAATTGTAAAATCGGTTTTTCAAAAAGTGTACGACAATTTAACCTCAGGTGTTTTGGAAGCATAACAACAATAAAAAAAATATTTTAAATAACAAAAGCTAAAATTAATCAACATGGAAACCACAAAAAAAGCAACAGCCCTTCAAGGCGGCGAGTGGATTATCAAAGAAAGTAACCCATTTGACACCTTCATTCCAGAAGATTTTAATGAAGAACAAATAATGGTAATGGACATGTGCGAACAGTTTTTACAAACTGAAATAATACCAATTATAGACCGTATCGATAAAATGGAACCTGGATTAATGCCTTCTTTGATGCAAAAAGCTGGTGAACAAGGTTTATTGTCTACCTCTTTCCCTGAAGCCTATGGCGGATTAGGAAAAGATTTTATTACATCAACCATTGTAAATCAAGGACTAGGTGGAGGATATTCATTTTCTGTAGCTGTTGCTGCACATACAGGAATTGGTTCTTTACCTATTTTATATTTTGGAACTGAAGCTCAAAAACTAAAGTACATACCAAAATTAGCTAGTGGCGAATGGAAGGGTGCTTATGGATTAACAGAGCCCAATAGCGGAAGTGATGCATTAGGTGCAAAAACTACAGCAACACTTAGTGCAGATGGTAAACACTATATACTAAATGGACAAAAATGCTGGATTACCAATGGTGGTTTTGCAGATGTATATACAGTTTTTGCAAAAATTGATGGAGATAAATTCACTGGATTTATAGTTGATAGAGGAACAGAAGGTTTTACGCAAGGCCCAGAAGAACACAAAATGGGTATCAAAGGATCTTCTACAGTTCAATTGTATTTTCAAGATTGTAAAGTGCCTGTTGAAAATGTATTGGGAGAAATTGGAAAAGGCCATATCATCGCATTTAATATTTTAAATATTGGTCGATTAAAGTTATGTGCTGCAACATTGGGCGGTGCAAAAAAAGCTACCGACACTTCTATTCAATACGCAATAACGCGTGAACAATTTAATATGTCTATTTCTAAGTTTGGTGCTATTAAGCATAAAATGGCAGAAATGGCAATTCGTATGTGGGTTTGCGAAAGTGCATTATATAGATCCGCAAAATGGGTTGATGACAAAGAACATGAATTAGCAGCAAGCGGAAAATCATTTGCAGAATCTTTATTAGGCGCTGCTGAAGAATACGCAATTGAGTGCGCCATGTTAAAAGTATTTGGAAGTGAAGTACTAGATTTTGTAGTAGATGAAGGTGTTCAAATTCATGGTGGTAACGGATTTAGCGATGAATACCTTATCTCAAAAGCTTACCGTGATAGCAGAATCAATCGCATTTACGAAGGCACTAATGAAATCAACCGTTTACTTACAGTTGACATGGTGCTTAAACGTGCAATGAAAGGTAAATTAGATTTAATGGGACCAGCAATGGCAGTTCAAAAAGAGCTAATGAGTATTCCTGATTTTGGAAGTGAAGAAGAAGGAACTTATGCAAAAGAAATTAAAGCTATAGCCAATTTTAAAAAAGCCATCTTAATGGTTGCAGGTGCAGCAGTTCAAAAACTAATGATGCAATTAGATAAAGAACAAGAAATATTAATGAACATAGCAGATATGTCGATTGAAGTATTTCATGCAGAAAGTGCTTTATTACGCGTAATGAAATTAGCCAATAGCAAAGGAGATGCTGCTGTGAGCTTACAAGCTGATATGATGAAGACTTACTTATACGATGCTGCAGACCGCATTAATAAAGCCGGCAAAGACGCTTTAAACAGTTTTGCCGACGGAGATGAATTACGCATGATGCATATTGGATTGAAACGTTTTACTAAAGTAGAACCTTTCAACACCAAAGATGCTAGAAGAAGAATCGCGGCAAAATTAATTGAAGACAATGGGTACAAGTTTTAAACCCTACCTACAATAAATGTAAAACTCACTCCAGAAAAAGAGTGGGTTTTTTATTGCTTGTTATTTATTCATTGAATAACTTCAAACTATGAAAAAAATCACATCAATCCTTGCTATAGTTTTTGCAACTTCAGTTTCGGCGCAATTTAATTCGCTAGTAAGCTTTAAATATGGAAGAACAACAGGTAAATTACCCGCATTGTCTTATGGGCAAGGTGAGGATCGTTTAGGTGGTGCTAAACTAGGATACATCGATACCAATGTACTTTTAAAAGTAATCGACTCCACCAATGAAATGTACATTGTACAACTTTCAAAATGGCATACCGCCTATTTAGATAAGTCATTTCTTAAACCCGATAGTTCTTCTCCCCTAAAAAAATCATTTTATTTAACTGGATCATTTATTGCAAAAGGCGATTCGTTATACGATTATGTAAATATTAATTTAGAAGAGAAACTACCCTATAAAACTTGGATGGAAATTAGTCCAGCTAAAATTATGATTGATGTTTATGGTGTTCAAAGTAACACCAATTGGGTTACACAATTAAGCTCTTTGAAAGAAGTTAAAAACGTTTATTACCAACAAGTAGAAGATGATATTTTTAGAGTTACCATTGAATTAAAACATCAACAACATTGGGGGTATAGTGTTGGATATAAAGGTAAATTACTTAGTGTACGAATCAAACGCCAACCCAAATTGTTAGACATTAAAAAACTAACTATCGCTATTGATGCTGGTCACGGTGGAACAAATTCGGGCGCTGGAGGTGTTAAACTAAACACTTCTGAAAAAGAACAAACATTGCTATTTGCAAAAGCATTAGAAAAATCTTTGAAAATGTTGGGAGTGAAAAATATAGTTATGACTAGAACCAATGATACCAGTTTTGATAATAAAGATCGAATACTTTTTTTGCAAGATAAGAATCCAGATTTAACCATTTCGCTTCACTTAAATTCAAGTTCAAAAGCCGAAATAAAAGGAGTGAGTACTTATTATAAACATATTGGATTTAGACCCCTTTCTACTTCTATACTCAATAGAATGCTCGAATTAAAATTAGATGAATTCGGAAATATTGGTCATTTTAACTTTGCACTCAACGCACCCACCAACTTTCCCAATTGTTTGGTTGAAATTGCATTCTTAAGTAATGAAGCCGATGAAAAAAGAATTGTTACTCCATTGTTTAAAAAACAAGTAGCTGCAAAAGTTCAAGCAGGTATTATTGATTGGCTAAAAGGAATAAAGAATTAGTAAAATTATTTTACAAACATCTTACTAGAGCTCTTGTAATTTTTAATAGCTATGAAATAAGATCCTTTAGCTAATTTTTCTGTATTAAACCGAATTTCGTTTTTGCCAATGTTTAATAGAATTGACTTTGATTCTATAATATTACCAGAATTATCCACTAATAGTAAAAAAATGCGTTTTACGTTTTCACTTTCTATTTGTGCAATCACAAAAGAATTAACAGGATTGGGATACAGCATTGTAATTGGAGTAGTAATAAAAACAAACTCATCACTAAAATCGCTCCAACAATCAGCGTTTTTAATTCTTACTTTATATCTTCCATTTATCAATGGATGATATATTTTATTCGTATCTACTTCAATAGGATTAATGCTGGTTGATTTATACCAAAAATTTCCGCTCGTACTACTACTAACTAAGTTTAAATTTACATCTAAAGTTATAACCGGCTTTTTCGGAGTATTATTTACTATGATAGTTTTATTTACTGAAGAAACACAACCACCGTTGGAGCTAACAGTGTAATTCACATTTACCTTACCTGCTTTTACAGGAATAAGTTCTCCTATATTATTAATAGTTGCAATTGCCAATGAATCGATACTCCACAACCCTCCAGACATTGTATTTGATAAAAATAATGTAGTACCTGTACAAACAGATGCTACTCCATTTATTGCTGGAACCAAAGGTTTTGAGTTGATTGTTACTTCTCTTGTTACTTTAGATTCACAACCTTTATCATTTTTTACAGTATAAGTAATTGTTGCTGTTCCAGCATTAATTCCATTAACCTGAGCAACTAAACCAGCATCAATGATAGTTGCAATTGAAGTGTTATTACTACTCCAAACACCTCCACTAGTAGTTGTTGAAAAAGTAGTAGATCCATCTTTACAAGTTTGTTGTATACCAGTAATAGCATTTACTAATGGTAAACTATCTACATTTATATCTTTTTTTACAACTGTTTTGCAACCATTGATATTAGTAACCGTATACAAAATAGTTGTTGTTCCAACTTTCACTGGAGTAATGATTCCCTCACTATTAATTGTTGCAATTGAATCTTTATCGCTGCTCCAAACTCCACCTA
>JAYVRC010000498.1:0-3527 GCA_043776615.1 Sphingobacteriia bacterium | reverse complement strand
CTCTTGTTTTGTAATCCGCAATTTCTCCATCATCATCTACAACATATTCACTAATATCTACATTATCATAATCGTCTTCGCTTCCATCTGGATCTGAGTCTTCTTCATTCACACTATCAAACTCATCTTTTAGTTCATCGGTATACTCATCTTCATGCCCATCTTCACTTTGTTCTAAAGCAGGGTTTTCCTCTAACTCCTCTTTAATTCTTTCCTCCAAATTTGCAGTGGGTACTTGCAATAGTTTCATTAACTGTATCTGCTGAGGAGACAGTTTTTGAAGCATTTTTTGTTGAAAAGATTGGCTTAATGACATATTCTTAACATATAACAATGTAAATTTACATACAATTTGTAGCATGTATCAAAGGAAAAAAAAATATTTGTTATCGATTTTATTGTTACTGTGCATTCATTACGTTGATGCGCAGCAACTACAACCATTTTCATCAAACACACAGCACAGAATTGATAGCTTAAGGAATGTGCCTATTAAAATAATTCCATCTGATTATTACATACAAAATCTAGCTTTCTTTTGTAAGAAAGAACTACAGTTAGAAAAACTTACGAAAGTTCCTTTCAGATTTAGATTGGGCAGTATAGATTATGTAGATCGATTAGAAGGAAAAACAAAAGCGCCGAAGCAATAAATATAATTAGCGTATTAATTCTATTGAATGAGTTTTAGAATGATTAGCTATTTCATTAACACATTCGATTTTATCTGAATCAGTTAGTTTTTTTAAAGAAATAAAATTGTTAAAGCTACTTTCTTGATACAATGAAACACCCTCATCTTCAAATTTAATTCTTCTAATTTCTGTCCATTTAAGTATTAAAGGTGTTAAATTATTTCCTTTTTCTCCATTGTTTGGCTCAATCCATTCAACTCCATTATTGAGAACAGCTATATATGATTTGACTTGTTTTTTCTTTACTACTAAATTTATAATTGCTGCTAGCAGAAAGCATACTGCAGAAAATAAATTTGATTTATTTGAAGTATTAAACCAATTAATTAAATTGATTACTGCTAAAGAAATCCATAGCATCCACATACTATTTTGTAGAATAGTAGATTTAGTTTTTATTTCTTGAAAATAGAAAGTTGTCATTGATAAGAAAAATAATCTTAATCGATAAAATAAATGAGATTTCTCTTCCACTTACAGTGGCATTCGAAATGACGCAATACCGACCCTTCGACAGGCTCAGGGCAACAAAAACCTAAAGCACTAGAGACTTTGCCAATACTTTTTTAATAGCCGCTACCATTTTTTCTCCCTTGTCTTTTATTTGCTCATCTGTCCATACTAAACTAATAGCGGTACTCAAACAACGGCCCATAATTGCATCGCTTTCTGGAAACCGAGTTGTTTTTAATTGCAATAATGCAGTTTCTTGTTCCTTACTAATTCTACTTAAAGTTTTACTATTTTTTAAATGATCCCATTTGCTGATGTAATGCCAATTATTAGCGAACCAATAAAAGTTACCAGCCAATATTCCTTGTTCTTTCATTTCTGCAACTACCAATTGCATCAATTCTGTAGTTGGTAAAAACCAACTTAAAAAACTACAGCTATCATCTCCACCATCAGGAATAACTCTGAAACTAATTTCTGGAATTTGTTCTAAGTATGCGCGAAGAGCTTTATTGTTTTTCTTTTGTAAAGCAAGAAAAGTAGATAGCTTTCTAATTTGGGCTAAACCAACTGCAGCATGAAGCTCGCTTATGCGAAAATTGTATCCTATAAATGGATGAAGGTCAGCCCCTCTATCAACCCCTAAATGATCGTGACCATGATCTGTATAGCCATCCGATTTAGTGTAAACATCTTTATTATTGGTCATTACAACTCCACCTTCTGCACAGGTAATCATTTTTACAAAATCAAAAGAGAAAGTACCTGCATCACCAATAGTACCAAGGGCTTTCCCTTTATAAGTTCCGCCAATACTTTGGCATGCATCTTCCAATAATATTAAATTATATTCGGCACAAATTACCGCCAATGCATCTAAATCGGCCATGCTGCCGCACATGTGCACAGGCATTATGCATTTAGTTTTTGCAGTAACTGCATTGCGAACAGCTGAAGGATTTAAAGTAAGGGTTTCATCTATTTCCACTAAAACAGGAATTGCTCCTACACTAAGAACAGCTTCGAAGCTGGCAACAAATGTAAAAACTGGCATAATAACTTCATCTCCTGCTCCAATACCTAAGGCAACCATTGCAGTAGTTAAAGCTGCTGTTCCATTAGCAGTAAGTTGAGCATATTTGCAACCAAAAGTTTCTGTTATGGCTTTTTCTAATTCTTGGGCTTTCCAAATTCCTTTGCGGGGTCCATCAAACCCGTATCTCATTAAGATGCCTGTTTCTAAAACATCATTTACTTCTTTTCTTTCTTCAGCTCCAAAAAGTTCAAAACCTGGCATATAATATGAATTTAGCTATTTATAAAACAATCAAACATCAACCAAGGTTGTGAAAGATTTGTGTAAAGTTAAAATCTTATATCAACATTGTAAAATCTACATTCATCCTTACAAATTTGAATTTAACTTTGTTTAATGAAACCAATTTTATTCTATTGTTATGATGCTTATTGTGGATGGTGTTATGGTTTTAGTAATGTAATGAAGCAAATTGCCGATGAAAATCCTCAATTACAGATTGATGTATTATCAGGAGGAATGGTTTTGCCAGAAAACCCCACCCATATTAACGTTACTGCAGGATATATATTAAATGCCTACAAAACGGTGGAAGACCATACTGGGGTTAAGTTTGGCGATGATTATCTATGGCATATTAAAAACCCCGATTTAAGTGATTGGCACCCGAATTCCGAAAAACCTGCAATAGCTTTATGTATATTCAAAGAAATATATCCCGAAAAGCAGGTTGAATTTGCAGGTGATTTACAAAATGCGCTTTACCAAGATGGCAGAGATTTAACAGATGATGAAGCATATCAGCACTTATTAGAAAAATATAGCATTCAACGGGAGTCTTTTTATGAAAAATTGCGAAGCGAACAATATAAAGAACAGGCTTACTATGAGTTTTCATTGGTAAAGCAATTACAAGTAACTGGATTCCCTTGCGTGTTATTGCAATTGAGCGAATCTAAGTTTCATTTATTATCAAAGGGCTACGCTTCATATTCTTCAATACAAGAACGATTGGCTAGTGTATTAAGCACATTAACTTAAATGACTATTCAGTAGCTCATTTTCCTTTACTTTGCAGCTCAATTAGATGAATATGGAGTACAATAATTTGATTTCAGTTACCGGCATGAGCGGTTTATTTGAACTAGTAAGTAGCAAGAATGATGGTGCTATTTTAAGGTCTTTAGAGGACAAAACAACTAAGTTTGTAAGCAGTCGTGTACATAATTTCTCTCATTTGGAGAGTATTGAAATATTCACCATTCGTGAAAACGTAAATTTGGTTGATATTTTTAAAGCAATGGAAGCTAGTGCAGAGAAGAAGCCTTCAGAAAAAGATGCTG
>JAYVRC010000497.1:0-3532 GCA_043776615.1 Sphingobacteriia bacterium | reverse complement strand
GCGTTGAAGCTGGCGCTTTGCCCGAATTAAATGCAGCTGAATTAGAAGCTCAGCTCGCTAGGGATACCTCCTCCTATGTTACAGCACAAGCAAATTTTACTCAAGCAGTTATTCAACTAAAAGCAGCCATCAATTTAGATATGGCAGCTCCTTTTGAAGTTGATATTCCAGTTGTTGAAAATATTTCATTAGTACCTTTAGCAGAGTTAGAGCCAGCTGTTTTGTATCAATTGGCTTTAGCAAATCAACCAGCACAAAAAGTAAATAGTTTACGAATTAAATCAGCTACCGAATCTGTTGTAAGAACCAGGGCTGCTTACTATCCTACACTTTCTGCATTTGCTGGATTAGGAACCAATTTTGCCAATTCAGCTCAAAAAATTACAGGATTTAATCAACTTGGAAATAGAGCTACTTCAAATTTTGTTACCGTTAGCAATACAAACTATACTGTTTTTCAACCCGATATTCAGCTTACTAGTAGTAAAAGAAATTTTGGTCAATTTTGGGAAGGATGGGGAACCCAGATGGGAGATAATTTCCGTCAAAATGTTGGAATTAATTTATCTGTACCAATTTTTAATGGCGGTAATGCACGATTAGGTCATGAAAGAGCTAAACTGAATTTAGCAAATGTTCAAGTAGCTAAACAACAGATTGATTTAACTTTACAACAAAACATTTATCAGGCGCATGCAATTGCGTTGGCCGCTATGTTAAGATATAATGCAAGTATGAAAAGTGTGGAAGCTTCTCAAAAAGCATACGACTTTGCATCAAAAAGATATGAAGCTGGACTCTCTAATACATTGGACCTGATAACCAATCAAAACAATTTATTGAGAGCGAAATTAGAAAAGCTGAATAATCAATTCGATTATATATTCCGTATTAAACTTCTTGAATTTTATAAGGGTCTGGGGATTAAACTATAGCCGTTATTTGATGGCTTAAAACTGAAAAAAATTGTTATGAGTAAGAAACTGATTTGGATTGTTGTAGCGCTAGTAGTAATTATTGGATTATTAGTTGGACTTAAAAAAGCAGGGATTATTGGAAAAGAAGAAGGTATTAAAGTAACTGCAGAAAAAGTACAGTTAAGAACCATTACCGAAACGGTAAATGCCAGTGGTAAAGTATACCCTGAAGTTGAAGTAAAAATTAGTCCAGATGTAAGTGGAGAAATAATTGAATTAAATGTAAATGAGGGCGATAGTGTGAGAAAAGGGCAAGTATTGGCAAGAATTTATGCTGATATACTTAATTCTCAAAGAGACCAAGTTGCTGCTGGTGTTAATCAACAAAAAGCACAAGTAAATAATTCAACCGCTCAATTAGGTGCTGCTAAAGCAACATTAGATCAGGCAGAAACACAGTACAATCGGCAGAAAAAATTGTTAGAAGAAAAAGTAATTAGCAGATTAGAATTTGAACAAGCAGAACAGGCATATAGGGCTGCAAAAGCGAATTATGCTGCTGGAAGAGAAGGTATAAACAGTGTTCAGGCTGGTGTGCAAAGTGTACAAGCGCAATTAAATAGAGCCAATAAAGATATAAGTAGAACAGTAATTACTTCTCCAATGGATGGTGTGATTAGCTTATTAGCAATTAAAAAAGGAGAACGTGTTGCTGGTAATAGTTTTAATGTAGGTACAGAAATGATGCGTGTTGCAGACATGCGTAGCATTGAAGTAAGGGTAGATGTAGGAGAAAATGATATTCCAAAAGTTAAGTTAGGTGATACAGCTTTAGTAGAAGTAGATGCCTATACTACTCGAAAATTTAAAGGTATTGTTTACAAAATAGCTAACCCGAATACTGGATCAAATGGTATAGCAAGTTCAAGTGCAGATGTTACAAATTATAAAGTACATATTCGCTTATTGCCTGATAGCTATAAAGATTTAATACTTCCAGGAAGGAGTTTCCCTTTTCGTCCGGGTATGACTGCTAGTGCAGATATTCAAACTAAAAGCAGGTATAATGTTTTGTCTGTTCCATTAAATGCTGTTACCACTAGAGATATTAGTGATAGTACTGATTCAAAATCAACAGTAAAAAAAGACGAACCTGCGAAAGATGCACCAAAATCTGTAAGTGCAGATGATGGTTTACAAGAAGTTGTTTTTGTTTTGCAGAAAGATAATACAGTAAAAAAAGTACGTGTAAAAACTGCCATTCAAGATTTAAATAATATAGAAGTATTAGATGGACTAAAAGAAGGAGATACGGTTATTACTGGTCCTTATTCAATAGTAAGTAAAACATTAAAACAAGGAAATTTAGTTACAGTGGTTGCCAAAGAAAAATTATTTGAGGAAAAAAAGAAGGATTAATGAATAATTTATTGGAAGTATTTTTGATGAAGAGTCCAAAAGGCTCTTCATTTTTTTTTGGTTAAGCCAAACGCTCCCTTTTCTAAATTCTACAGTCTTTTATGTATGTTTGCTTTATAAATAAGCCATATGCAGTTTGGAATAATTGGTAGTGGAAGTTGGGCTACAGCTATTGCTAAAATTTTAACGGATAATGGAAATTCCATTAACTGGTGGATTCGCAACAATGAAAGTATTCAATACATTCAGAAAAGAAAACACAATCCACATTACTTAAGTGGAGCATATTTTAATCTTTCACAGTTGGTGCTAAATAGCGATATAATAGAAGTTGTAAAAGCTGCTGATGTATTGGTTATTGCTGTGCCTTCTTCTTATGTAGAAGAAGTTTTGTCGGCTGTTCCTATTGAACTTTGGAAAAGTAAAAAAATTATTTCTGCAGTTAAAGGAATCCTGCCTGCATCTAATAAATTATTGAATGAATACATGGCCACTATTGCCGATTTCTCTATCAATAATTATTTCACATTGCTAGGTCCTTGCCATGCCGAGGAAGTTGCTTCAGAAAAACTTTCTTACCTCACATTTTCTGGTAAAGATCAGCTTACTACAAAAACAATAGCTAGTTACTTTAAAACAGATTACATCAACACTATAATTAATGATGACGTAATTGGTGTTCAATATGCGGCAGTATTAAAAAATATTTATGCGTTAGGTGCGGGTATTGCTCATGGACTGGAATATGGCGATAATTTTCAAAGTGTTTATATAGCTGCTTGTGCCAATGAAATGGAAGTTTTCTTGCGAAAGCTTACAACTTATGAAAACAATCATTTCCCCCCTAATCAAAATTATGCTGCATCGGTTTATTTGGGCGATTTGTTGGTTACCTGTTATTCTTTGTACAGTAGAAATAGAACTTTTGGAAATATGATTGGGAAAGGATATTCAGTAAAATCGGCAACTTTAGAATTGAATATGGTAGCAGAAGGATATAACGCCAGTAAGTGTATTCATAAAATGAATTCCACCGCCTTGGCCGAAACGCCCATTGCTAGTACCATCTATTCTATTTTATGGGAAAACTTATCTGCTGAAAAGGGTTTCAAATCAATAGAATCATTTCTAGCTTAAAAATACCTTAAATTTGATTTAAAATTATTTAACCTTTTAGGTAAAACTTTTATTTCAAT
>JAYVRC010000496.1:0-3534 GCA_043776615.1 Sphingobacteriia bacterium | reverse complement strand
ACGGTATAGCTGTAATCAATTGCAACAATATTATTTTTGGAACAGGCGGTTGTGATGCTACTCTACCAATTGTACAACAAGATCAATTTGCTGGGTTTTTATTTAAAGGAGAGCAAGTGCAATGCATTGCAGTTGATGGAGCTAATAAAAAATGGGTAGGGACACTGAATGGGGTATGGTTAATTAGTTCAGATGGAAAGAAATTAATAAAGCATTTTACAACGGCAAATAGTTCACTGTTAAGCAATGATGTAAAAAAAATTGGTATTGACCCACTAAGCGGGGAAGTGTTTTTTGCAACTTTTAATGGAATTTGTAGTTTCAGAAGTACTTCAACAGAAGCAAATGAAACGTATAACAATATTTTAGTCTTTCCAAATCCCGTGCCAACAGGATACAATGGCACCATAGCTATCAAAGGATTAACTGATAATACAATCATTAAAATTACTGAATTGAATGGCAGATTGGTTTATCAAACTAGAAGCCTAGGCGGACAAGCAATTTGGGACGGAAAAGATTATAATGGAAATAAAGTAGCCAGTGGATTATACCTGGTTTTAGCAAGAAATGATTCGGGCGAAGAAAAAATAGTTACAAAAATTATAATAACAAGCGGAAAATGAATCAGTAGATTTCAATGAAAAAGCCATTTCAACTAGAAACAGAAAGACTGCATTTAAGAGAACTTACAATTGTAGACGCAAATTTTATTGTACAATTAATGAATACATCCAATTGGTTGAAATATATTGGTGATAGAAATGTAAAAACAAAATCTGATGCAGCAAATTATATCAGTAAAAAAATTATCAGCAGTTATCGGGAAAATGGATTTGGCTTGTATTTAATTCAATTAAAAGAAACAAAAAAACCAATAGGAATATGTGGTTTAGTAAAAAGAGAAGGCTTAGATACTCCTGATATAGGATTTGCTATTTTACCCATATACGAAGGAAAAGGTTTTATTACAGAAGCAGCAAATGCCATCATTAAATACGCAAAAGGCAAGTTACTATTAAAAATTGTTTATGGCATTACCACTGAAGAAAATGAAGCATCAATAAAAATTTTACAAAATATAGGAATGCAATTTTCTACAAATATTTTGTTGCCAAAAGAAAAGAAGATATTTATGCTTTTTTCAACAAAATAATTATTAATTACTCTTAATAAACTCAGTTAATTGATCACCAAAAGGGCGCATCGCAAACCTATCTATCTTACCCGAAGCATTGGTTAAGAAATTAAGTCTGAATTCAGGCTTATCTGTTCCTTCTTCATTCGAAATAAATTGATCATAATGAAAATGAATAAGCATAGAACGTGTAGCCCGAAAATCAATTACTAGTTTCCCGTTATCAAACTGAACATCTGCTACCCCATAAATTGCACTTCTATATTTTCCAGCATATTGTTCTAAGTTATGAGATGGACTTGTATTCTTTACTTGAGCATTATTTAAAGAATCTTTTTGCTTTTTTTCAACAATCTTAGCTTTTTGATAATCGTCAAAATAACGTTGACTCCATGGTGTTAAAGTAAGTTCGAGCAAACGATCAATAACAGGTAAAGCCATACCAGAACGAAAACTTCCGGCGGGTATACTATTGTGCACCATAAAAATTCCCAATTCTTCAGTGGGAATAAAAGTAAGGTTCGAATAAAATCCATCAATAGAGCCTGTATGGGTAGCTAATTTATATCCTTTGTAGGTTTGTATTGTTCTACCTAAACAATACAACGCATTAGACAACTCATCCCATTTCATTTCTTTATCAGCTATATTATTAGGCACTAATGTTTGTTGAATAGTAGCATTTGATACAACTTGTTTGCCATTATAAATACCTTTATTTAATTGAGCTATCATCCAATGACTCATATCATTTACGGTAGATTTAATAGTTCCTGCTGGGCCCAATGCATCAGTTTGACCAACAAAAGTTCTACGCATTAATTTTCGTGTGCTATCAGGCTCAAAATAGGCAAACGACTTATTAGGAGTTTGTACCCATTCATCTTGTGTAAAACAAGATTGATTCATTTCTAATGGTTGAAATAATTTAGTACGAATGATGTTTTCCCAACTATTTCCAACGATCGATTCCATTACAGTACCTGCTGTAACAAACATCATATTATTGTAAATGTATCCTTCCCTAAAGCCTAGTTGAGGTTTCATCAGCGCTACTTTCTCAACCATTTCTTTCCGAGTTGTATTTGCTCCTAACCATATTCCATCATACCGAGGTAAACCAGTACGGTGCGATAACAAATCCCGCAGAGTAATCCGTGAGTTGAGCTCTTCATTACTAAACTGCAATGATGGCATATACTGCTTTACTGGAATATCGAGTGACAGTTTTTTTTCTTCTGCAAGCATTACAGCTGCAGTTGCTGTAAATAATTTGCTATTTGAAGCTATAGGGAATAAGGTTGTTGGCTCAACAGGTAATTTATTTTCCAAATCGCGATACCCATATCCTTTGGCATAAATCAACTGATCTTTGTATACAATTCCGAGTGCTAATCCGGGTATATTCCATACACGCATAACACTATCAATATACCTATCAATGAGTACAAATTTTTTAAGAAAGGGATTTGTTTGAGCCGTAATATTAATGGACCAAACAAGAAGCAATAAGATAAAAAATAGTTTTCTCATATCAATGAATTTAATTAATCCTTATCAATTTTTTTACTGGCTTTATAAAATGCTGCTCTTTTCGGACCAGGAAAAGGAACCTTATCTCCTTTTAATCCATACCACAAAACCTCATTGAATTCTAAATCGGGCACAGCATCTTCTTTAGTAAGATCAAATTTTTCGGAGCGTTTTTGCCATTCATTCATTGCAGTATTTCTATCCAACAAATTAATTGAAGGTACTATTGAATTAAATGGTGTTGAATTCAATTTATTATTAAATGATCTCCACATGGGTGTTGCGGCTGCATCGTATTGCGACATAGGTGGAATTCCTAAAATCAATTCCATTGTTCTTAACATAGATGAAGTAGAGTACATTGTATGATCTACAAAACCTCTTTTTACAAAGCCGCCAGCAAGGTAAGCTGTGCTTCTATGAGCATCTACATGGTCTGCCCCATTTTGTGCATCATCTTCTAAAATAAAAATAGCGGTTTCATTCCAAATAGAACTCTTACTTAAATATTCTACAAATAAACCAACAGCTAAATCATTATCTGCTACATGCGCGTAAGGAGTAGGGCGACCTAACCTCAAACCCTCTGTATGATCGTTACAAAAACGAACTGAGTTAAATCGAGGAACAGCATTAATCAATAATAAAGAATCAAAATCTCTTTTCCACTGATAAAACCTTACAGTATCTTGTACCTTATTATCATATCCTGTAAAATATGTACAGAAATGGTTTTTTAATACAGGAATATTGGGTTTATAATTATCAGCAAACTCTCCATAGGTTCTATAACTAATATTGGCTTTTGCACAATGATCCCAAATAAAACCTCCTTTATTATTTGCAACAGTCCTATTTCCTTC
>JAYVRC010000495.1:0-3558 GCA_043776615.1 Sphingobacteriia bacterium | reverse complement strand
TAAACTATTCAACAGGTCCAGTAATTTGGGGAGAACCCGGAACAAATGGGCAACATGCATTTTACCAACTAATACACCAAGGCACTTTAATGATTCCTTGCGATTTTATAGCACCAGCAAATAGTCATCATTTAATTGGAGATCATCACTCCAAATTAATGTCGAATTTCTTTGCTCAAACCGAAGCATTAATGAATGGGAAATCGGAGAATGAAGTAAAAGTTGAAGGAATGAAAGCCAATAAGAATGATGATGAAATGAAAAAAATTACTCCATTTAAAGTTTTCCAAGGTAATAAACCAACCAACTCTATTTTAATTAATAAAATTACACCACACTCATTAGGCATATTGATAGCATTGTATGAACATAAAATATTTGTTCAAGGCGTTATTTGGAATATTTTTAGTTTCGATCAATGGGGAGTTGAATTAGGAAAACAAATGGCCAATAAGATTCTTCCAGAATTAAGTAACGATGAAATTGTAAAAGATCATGATGGTTCTACAAATGGACTCATCAATGCTTACAAAGTATTTAGAAAGAATAATTAATAATGGACGGAATCATTATAAGACCAATTGCACCAAATGACAATGCATCAATTGCAACAATCATTAGAACTACATTAACTGAGTTTGGTTTGAATAAACCTGGCACTGTTTTTTATGATGACACTACCGATCATCTATTCGAGTTATTTACCAATGAGCCTTTAAGTGCCTATTTTATTGCATTAAAAAATGGAGAAATTGTTGGTGGCGCTGGCATATATCCAACTGAAGGATTGCCAAATAAAACATGTGAGCTAGTAAAAATGTATCTTTCTAAAGAAGCTCGTGGCATGGGTTTAGGGAGAAAAATGATTGATCTTTGTTTAATGAAGGCAAAGCAAAAAGGATTTGAACAAGTATACCTCGAAACAATGCCAGAACTAAATAAGGCAGTTGCTGTATATAAGCAATTTGGGTTTGATTATTTACAAAGACCAATGGGAAATAGCGGTCATAATTTTTGTGATATTTGGATGATAAAAAAAGTTTAACCCTACCATAAATTTCTAGGGCACCAATCACCCCATTTATTTCCTAAAAGAAATCCAATTAAAATTTCATGTGTACCTCTACTCACTGTATTGAGTTTAGAAGTTTGAACATCATAAGAATATCCAATATTAATTGAATGATTGAGGTTCACTCCTACCATTGCTGCAAAGCCATCGTTATATCGATAAGAAGCACCTAACCAAAGTATATCTTGGTATTGAAATTTTGCGTTTACATCGTAACCAATAGGCAATGGACTGATATACCTAATTAACATAGATGGCAAAAAAGAAACATCATCAGAAATTGGCATTCTATAGCCAGCACTTAAAAATAAATGTGGTACCAATTTCCCATTTGTTAAAGAAACTGAATTATCAGAAAATGTTACATTTTGAGGAACAATTTGTTGAGCAGATAATCCAACAAAAAAATCTTTCGAATACAACCATAATCCTGCACTCAAGTCTGGTTTAATTCTATTGATTACTCCACTTCCAGAAACTGCCGGGTCTACAGTAGTTGAACCAAAATCTAATTTTGAAGCGTCTAAACTTAAGTTAGTAATACCTGCAGAAAAACCAGCAGACAAATTGGTTCGAGGTGATAGTCCAATATGATAAGCATAAGTACCGTAAGCTGCGAATCTATTTAATGGACCGGTATTATCGTTAATCACAGTAAATCCAACCCCAGCATGAGGTTCAGCAGCGGTATAATCCCGCCAATAAGCTGTACCACGTGGATTCTCTCCTCTTGCCCTAAAAGTTGTAGCCGACTCTCTTTCATAATTACTTTTTTTGAGAGGACCATGTATAGTTAAATAGGTAGTAACTGGAGCATCTTTTAAACCAACCCATTGCAAACGGTGACTAGCTTTTACATCCCAATAATTTTCAATTCCAGCTACTGCAGGATTGATGATATAATTGTTCATTATATATTGAGTATAATAAGGCCTTTGTTGTGCATGAGAAACAACAGCTAATAAAAACAGCAATATGAATAATATTTTTCCCTTCATTGCTTATCTAATAATTGTTATAGAACCAGAAATAATTTTTCTTCCATTTTTCGGATTAATCACATAGTAGTAAGTCCCAATTGGCATCGGCTTCCCGTTAACAGTTCCATCCCAATCCACATCATATCCTTCACTGCTAAATACTGCTTGTCCATATCGATTATATACATCCACCGTTGCACCTGGGTAACTTTCTAAATATTGAATTCTCCATCTATCATTAATACCATCTCCATTTGGTGTAAATGCATTTGGAACAATTGGTGCTAATAATAATTTAATAAAAATAGTATCAGTTACTGTGCAACCGCCAATACCAGTTAAATTTAACCGATAGGTAATATCTCCTAACGGTGTTGTAACAGGAATTGAATCGGTATCACTATTTAAATAAGTTGGTGGTGTCCACGAATAAGTAAGACTATTCCCATATACAAATTTAGGTTTTATTTTTGCAGAACCACCTTCTAGCACATTTATTTTAGGACCTAAAGTTAGCACAGGATATGGATAAACAATTACATCTTTATTCACCGTATCACTTACACATCCTTGCGCATTAAAGAAATAGTAACTGATATTAAATGTACCAGAATCTGTAAATCGTCTTTTAGGATTTTGCAAAGTAGAAGTAAACCCTCCAGCTAAATTCCAATTCCAACTAACAGCAGCACTTGATAATCCATTTCCTAAATCTATAAATTGAATGGTATCACCTAAACAAATATTTACAGGATTTACACTAAAGTTAGCTTTAGGCCAAGGATAAATGGTAGTTAATACTTTTGATAAAGAATCGATACAGCCATCTTTAGTGGTGATTTTTAATTTAATATTATTAGGACCAAGTGCTGTATATCTATGCGTTGGTTCTCTTAAAGTTGATGAAGATGGATCGTTAATATCACCGAAATTCCAACTATAACTAAACAGGGCTTCAGACCCATCTACAATAGTAGATTGATTAGTAAATGTTCCTCTTCCATCTGGCAAACAAATGCTTGGTAAAGTATAATTTATATTTGGCAGGGGCCTTACATTTATGGATTGTTGATTGATGGTACTGATACAACCGCTATCGGTTGTTACTTGAAGACTAGCTAAATAAATTTTTGTAGTATCATACTTCTTTGTGAATGCAGTAGTATTGTTTGTTTGAGTTGTGTTATCACCAAAGATCCAATTACGTGAAATAATATTACTAAAATTAGCAACAGAACTATCTGCAAAAGCAATATTGTTTTTTTCGCAGATCGGAGAAGATACACCCCACTTAGCAATTGGCGAAGGCCAAACTTCTAAAGGTTGAAATGCAGAGTCTTTACATCCTGCTGAATTTTGAACAAAATATTTTAACGTGTCTTTACCTACACCAGTAGTAATAGGATTTAATAAACCAGTTGTACTTATTCCTTTGCCTGAGTATGTAGCGGTTGAGGTTAATGCAGAAACAAAACTACCCTGTGAAATTTGTCGTGGAGCAGCATC
>JAYVRC010000494.1:0-3559 GCA_043776615.1 Sphingobacteriia bacterium | reverse complement strand
ATTGAAGCAGAAGTTTTTCGCTGGGTGGACTGGAATGAATTAACAGAAGATACCATGTCGTTACCAATTGATAAAGCTGTAGTGAAATTATTGAAGCTGAATTCCTAACCCTGGTTTACCAGAAAGTGCAACTTTCCCAAAATCGAACTGAATACCTATTGCATTGTCTTCAGAAAGCAGCAGTGGACCATCTAAATCTACATAATCTAACTGCGGTAAAAAGTTTGCAATGGCAGCAGACCCAATGGTACATTCATTCATACTACCCATCATTACTTTTAAATTAAGCAATCTTGCTTCTTTAATCATTCGCAAGGCTGGCGTGATTCCACTGCATTTTGTAAGCTTTATATTAATACCATGAAAATGTTCGTGACATTTTTTTACATCATTTTCTGAAACACAACTTTCATCGGCAATTAGCGGCAATTCCGATTCCTGAAAAAGAATTTTCATTCCTTCCCAATTATCTTTTGCCAAAGGCTGTTCTATAAACTCCACTCCCATTTTTGCCAATTGTGGTATTTTTTCTTGGGCTTCCTCTAAAGTCCAGCCAGCGTTTGCATCAATCCTAAATAAAGCATTGGTATGTTCTCTTAATGCCTTGATGATAGCTATATCTTCACTTGTGCCTAGTTTTATTTTATAAATTGGCCAAGGTTTAGCTTTCATTTTAGTTACCATTTTTTCAATAGAGTCTATCCCAATTGTATAATCAGTGAGCGGTAAATTATCCCTCCATTTAGTGTCCCAAATTTCATATAGAGGCTTTGCTTTCATCTGACCATATAAGTCCCAAGCAGCCATATCTAATGCACAAACTAAAAAAGGATTGCTCGGAAAAAGGTGGTGCAAATAATGCCAATACCTCTCAGGGTCTGTTAATGCGAATTTTTCTACAAATTTTTTATTGCGTTCTAAATCAGCGATCATTTGATCTACAGAAATGTTATAATAAACAATTGCTGGAGCTTCCCCAAAGCCTTTAAATGGTCCAATTGACAACTCTACAATTAATGCTGGCTGATTGGTTTTGCTTCGTCCATTAGAAATAGTAAATGGATATTCGAATGGAAGATTGGATTTTTTATACTGAACTATCAATTAGCTTGTTTTTATCTTCCAGAAGATTTGATGTATTCTGCAAGTTCATTATTAAATTCGGCAGAATTTTCCAATTCTTCTAAAGTGATATGCATTCGATAACGCCAATAATGATTAGGGTTTGCGGGCACATTTATTTGTTCATCTAATGGACTAATTCTCCTTATTTGTTCATTTATACCCAATAAATCTTGCAATTGAAAAATGCTCCACATTGCTGGAGAATATAAATGCTGCAATACAATTGTTTTATTAATCCAAGCCTCACAATAAAATGGAGCAATTCCCCATTGTCCTAATTCATTATTATAAAATCGCTGTATTTGTTCTTTATCTTCTTCCCACCAACCTCGTATTGTACTCATATCATGTGTAGATGGAGTTACAACACTTAAATAAGGAGCATCATTTGGATGAAAAAATTCTCTTGTATTATCTTTTGGCATTCGTTGAATTTCTAAGCTCAATAATCCAAGATCTTTCATTGCATCTGGAACACATGCAGGCACTAATCCAAGATCTTCGCCACAAACAATCATATTGGTAACTCGTTTAAGTGCTGGTAGTTTATTCAACCCTTCTTTCTTCCAAAACTCATCTTGACGCCTAAAGAAATAATTCACATACAATTCTTTTAATTGCAATTGAGTGTTATAATCGAGGTTCTTGAATGAAGTAGTGTTTTCCATTCCAAACCTAAAATGAAAATTTTGACCATCTCCATTAGCATCAAACAAAATAATATTGCTCAATAAATTAAATAAGCCAGATTTTATTTTAATGTGCTGATCATCCGTTTCCAAAGCAGCAAAATGAGCTTCAACTAATTTCTGTGTAGCATAAGCTGGTTTGAGCTGATAACTAGTTTCATTTATTTTTTCTAGAAATAAACTTTTTACCAATTCATTATCATAGCCAAACACTGACCATAATACATCTTCTGTAATATATGGAGCTGTATATCTTTCGTAATTGAACCAAATATCTTTCTGATTAAATTCGCTAACATGCACTGGTATTGCAGGAACAAAATGACCCATAATTCCTTCAATTTCATCGATTGGAATACTCCAAATTCTAAAAAACCCGAGAATATGATCAATTCGAAACGCATCGAAATAATGACTCATTTGTTCAAATCTTTGCTTCCACCATGTGAAACCATCTTCTTGCATTTTTTGCCAATTATAAGTTGGGAAACCCCAGTTTTGACCCTTGACAGCAAAATCATCTGGTGGTGCACCAGCCTGAAAGTCCATGTTAAATAATGCTGGATTTTGCCAAGTATCTGCACCATAGCGGTAAACACCAATAGCAATGTCTCCCTTTAAAATCACCCCTTTACTATGTGCATAAATTGCAGCTTCTTTTAATTGAACATGCAAATGGAATTGTATGAAATAATGCAATGCAATATCTTTATACGCTGCTGAATTAGGACTAGCCAATTCTTCAATTTCTTTTGCATTGTAATTTTTATACGCTGGCCATTTATTAAAGTCAACTACTCCATATTCATCTCTTAGATAACAAAAAACCGCATATGCAGTTAGCCATTCTTTATTTTGATCGAAAAACAATTGAAATGCTTTTGATTGCAATACTTTTTCGCCTTCACCTTTATAAACTGCTTTGATGAAATGAGTTTTTAATTTAATTATAGCATCATAATCTACCTCTGAAAGTAGGTTTAATTTAAGACGCTCAATTTCTAATTGCTTTAATTGCTTTAGCTGTTTTGCTCCAGCAATTTGACTAATATTTAAGTATATTGGATGTAATGCAAAAGCTGAAATGGCAGCATAAGGATAAGAGTCCTTATAACTATGAGTAGCAGTAGTATCATTGATAGGAAGAATTTGAATCATTTTTAGTCCAACTTTTGCAGTCCAGTCGGCCAACAATTTAATATCGGTGAACTCTCCTATTCCAAAGCTTTTTTGCGATCTCAAACTAAATACAGGAATTGCTACTCCAGCGCCTTTCCAAGTGTTATTGGATAAATAAGTATAGCCATCGTTTATAATTGTCTTCTTCTTTTTAGCAATGGCATCATACAAAATACGGTTATTCCCATTTTCATATGTAACCAGTTTTTGGGTAGCAATATCATATACACCATATTTATAGGAAATTGGGAAATTTGCTTTGGATAAATTAATTGAAACAGAATAAAAATGTTGATCATTATTTCTACTTAAAATAACAGGCGTTTCTGTTGACCAATTATTGAATTCTTTTCCAGAACCTACAAGGCAAAGCGTTTGTCCGTTTGGTAATAATGGACTCTTAACTTTGAAAGTATGTGTAAATATTTTGGGTGATTGGGATATATATTCTGTAAAATTATGTTTCAATAGTACTTGTTGAAAAGCATCTGCATAAAATGTGTTCTCATAATATCCAGCATAATTCCACGAGTCAACTATCAATAATTCTTCCGATTGATCTTTGT
>JAYVRC010000493.1:0-3560 GCA_043776615.1 Sphingobacteriia bacterium | reverse complement strand
AACGCGCTGATGCTATTGTAAAAGGAATGTTGCAACATAGCCGCACCAGTAGTGGCAAAAAAGAACCAACAGATATCAATGCATTGTGTGATGAATATTTGCGATTGAGTTACCATGGCTTACGGGCAAAAGACAAGTCTTTTAATGCAATGATGAAAACTGACTTTGATGATTCAATTGGCAATCTCAATATCATTCCGCAGGATATTGGGAGAGTTGTTCTGAATTTACTCACGAATGCCTTTTATGTTGTGGATGAGAAAAAGAAATCGGGAATTGAAAACTATGAACCTACCGTTTCTATCACAACAAAAAAAGTTGATGACAAAGTTTATATTTCTGTAACTGATAATGGTAACGGCATCCCGCAAAAAGTATTGGATAAAATCTTCCAACCCTTCTTCACCACCAAACCCACCGGGCAGGGAACAGGATTGGGCTTGAGTTTGAGTTATGATATTGTGAAAGCCCATGGTGGCGAATTAAAGGTGGAAACGCAAGAAAATGTGGGTACGGTTTTTACTATTTCTCTACCCCTAATTTAAATAGCTATTAGTAGGAAAAGGATTGATTTCCAGCAGAATCTTATATTTTAAGTATCTAAATCCATAAAAAGCATATCTTTTGTGGTTTATAGCCTATATTTGGTATAAAATTACCTATTTAATGATTGAAAGAACTTTATTAAAAGTGCTTCAAAAAAGGATTGATTACAAGAAAGCACTTATAATTTTTGGGCCAAGGCAAACAGGAAAAACTACCCTTGCTAAAAGATTGGCAAAACAGCTGGAGCAACCCGTTGAATATTTTAACGGCGATTCGGCTGTTACTAAGTTGTTGTGGAAATTAGAAAATATAGCTGCACTAAAACAAAGTTTCGGGTCTAAAAAAATAGTGATTTTAGATGAAGCTCAAATGATAGAGCAAGTAGGGTTCATTTGTAAACAACTAATTGATGCTGAGTTAGGAATACAATTGATCATCACGGGTTCATCCTCCCTTTCCATTGCCGATAAAACCCAGGAACCATTAACAGGCCGTAAATGGGAATATTTTTTATATCCAATTAGTTGTGGGGAATTAATTGCCTATCAAGGCATTCCTGCATTTCTTGAAACGTTGCAGCAATACTTAGTGTATGGCATGTACCCGGAAGTAGTAACAAACCTGCCCGATGCTAAAGAAGTGCTGACCAATATAGCCAGTAGCTATTTATACAAAGATGTGTTGGCTTTGGTTGGTTTAAAAAAACCACAACTACTCGAAAAAATTTTAAAGGCATTGGCATTACAAGTTGGCAATGAGGTTTCGTTGAATGAACTGGCTTCACTAGTTTCAGCAGATGTAAAAACAGTAGATAATTATATTTATTTATTAGAGCAAGTATTTGTAGTGTTTAGGCTTGGCACTATCAGCAGAAATGAACGGAACGAAATAAGTACCAAGAAAAAAATTTATTTTTCTGATAATGGTATTCGCAACGCTTTGCTGGGAAATTTTGCACCCATTGCTATAAGGCAAGATGTTGGAGCTTTATGGGAGAATTTTTTATTGATAGAGCGAAAAAAATTACTCAGCTACAATGGCTTTTATGGTAGAACTTATTTTTGGCGAAACAAGCAACAGGCCGAAATAGATTATGTGGAAGAAATTGATGGAAAAATTTATGCTTACGAATTCAAATGGAATCCGTTGGCAAAAGTAAAATTTCCTTCAGCCTTTGTTGAAAAATACAAACCAGTTGAAACAAAAATTATTCATCCAGAAAATTTTTGGCAATGGCTGAGTGAGTATCCGTATTGAGTAAATTAATGTATATATACAGAGTAATACTTGATTAAAAATTAATAGAAAAGGCACCATGAAAAAAATTATTACTTCTTTGTTTTTCTTCAGCTTTAGTTTCTATTCCATTACTGCCATTGCACAACCTGCGAAAGTAGATTCTATAGTTAATCTGTTGAATGTAAGCTATAAAAAAAATGGGGTAGATACGGCAAAGTTTCTAAGTGCAGTTAGAATGATAAGTACAGTTATTTTAACTGATACAGCTATACAACACATTGAGCAAGCAGCCAATCAGTTTAAAATAGGCAAAAATGAAGATACAACACTGTTTGTTCTATTGACAATTGCCAATAGCAATATACCAGATATTAATAAAAAAATAAATTATAATTTATTATTAATCAATCAAATTGAAAAAAGTGAAACACCTCATAAAAAGCTATTAATAAATAGTGTGCTAAATAGACTACGTGTTTCTTACCGGAACTCTAATCGGATTAATGAAGGTTTAATATATTATAATAAATGGTTATTGCAATTTAAACAACAAAATGATTCTGCCGGTATTGTCAATTGTAATTATGTATTGGGTGGATTTTATAGAACAATTGGTTTAAACGAAAAAGCAATTTATCATTTTAAAAAATCATTGGCTTATTTAGATTCTAGTAAATATAGTTTTCCACAATTATTTTCGCTAGCAGAATATAAAGGAAGAGACCCTTGGATGAATAATATTGGTGTATTGGGTGATACCTATACTTATACAAGTGATTTAGACAATGCACTCAAGTTCACTAGATTAGCATTTGAATTAAGAACTAAAGACTTTGAAAAGGCGAAGGGAATTAGTTTTGCAAATCCAAATTATACAGCCAAAAATTTATCGTATGCTTTTTATCTTTTAAATCATTTTGATAGTGCTAAATACTATTTGAATAAAGCATACGATTATTCAATAAGAAGAGACTTAGGAACTTTACCTATTATTTTCCAAAGACAATCCTTATTGGCATTAAAGGAAAAAAATTATTTCAAAGCCGACTCTTTGTTGATTAAAGCGTGGGAAATTCTTAGAGCAAGAAATATACCCACCAATTCTGCTTTCGGAACTAATGACCCCGATTATTACAGAGCACTGGTTCGGATTGAACAAAAAAAATATCCAGAAGCAGCAGCTTTTCTTATAAGTGATATTGTAACGATTAAAAATTTAAGAAATGAACTTATTCGAGATTATAAATTATTGGCAGAAGTCTATGATAAAATGGGTGCAGCAAAACTATCCACCAAGACCTATCAAAAATACATCCAGTTACAAGATAGTTTATTGGCCGAGCAGCGCCAGTTTACTTCCATCAGTTTTGAAGCAGAGCAACAAATGAGTGAAAATGAATTATCGATTAATCAATTAAAAAGTGAAAATAAAATTTCGTCACTTACTCGAAACTTTTCTTTTGGCATTATCATTTTAGTATTGTTGTTAGCTGGAGTAGTGTATTATCGTTATCGATCTAAACAAAAAGACAATCTTGTATTGCAAGAACAAAAGCAAAAAGTGGAAACCACTTTACAGGAATTAAAACAAACCCAAACCCAATTAATCCAATCCGAAAAAATGGCCAGCCTTGGAGAGCTTACCGCAGGTATTGCGCATGAAATTCAGAACCCGCTGAATTTTGTAAATAATTTTAGTGAGGTGAGTAGGGAAATGATTGATGAATTAAAACCCTTCGACAAGCTCAGCGTGACAGCAGAACAAGAAGAAGTAT
>JAYVRC010000492.1:0-14079 GCA_043776615.1 Sphingobacteriia bacterium | reverse complement strand
TAAATGGAGCTAAAAATTCTATAGATAATATAAGTATAACACCTAACTTAAATTATCAATTTGCTTTAGATACTACAATTGATATTGCTATTACAGCTAGGTTGAATTTTAATTCAGCCAAATATTCTTTCCAGCCTCAATTCAACAATCAATATCTACAACAAGTATATGGAATAGAAATGAATAATTATTTACTAGGAGGCTTAGTACTCAATAATAATTTTGATTTAACTATTAACAGCGGAAGATCAGATGGATTTAATGCAACAATTCCCTTGTGGAATGTTGCTATCTCAAAGTCTTTTTTAAAGTATAAAAAAGGTGAAATTAAATTGAGTGTGTTCGATGTGTTAAATAAGAACATAGGCGTCAATAGAACGGCCAATCAGAATTTTGTGCAGGATACAAAGTACAATGTATTACAACAGTACTTTTTGCTCAGCTTCAGTTATCGATTAAACAGATCTGGCAATGCAAATGGAGGAGCAAGAATTATGATACGCACATTCTAATTATTATTCCGTTGTATCATTCCAGGCATTTGGTTGCTCATCATTTCTAACATTAATTTTTGGTACTCAGATCTTGTAACCACTTTCCCTTTTGTAGGTTCTTTTAAATCTTTTTTATTTAGCATTGTTTTTACTTCAGTAGCATTAAATACGGTTGCTCCATTGTCTATATTTAATTGAAGAATTAACCCAGGTAATTGATCATAGTTTTCTGGTCCAGCAGGTGTAATAATATCAGTTGTATACCAAGCCACTATGTCTATTTCTTTAGGAGTTATAGGGGTATTATTTTTAACTGTGTCTTTCGGACTGCTACTTCCTACAGACATAGTTCTCATCATCATTCTTGGTTGTTGTATTTTTCTGGTTGCCTTATAGCAAGTATATCCTAGTATTTTTTTTGTTTCTTCGGTTATTTTCCATGGCTGAGGTTTTAAGGTATCAATTATTAGAAAATTTTTACCACCCATTTCTACACTTTGAATTGCTTTTTGTTGACTAAAGTTTTTATACATGTCGCCACCATCAGCACTTCCACCCATTCTGATAACTACTTGTCCACCTCCGCCCCCGCCAGAAAATGGATCTGGTGCTTCTTCTTCTAGTAGCATACGGTAGATTGAAATACTGTCGCTGAATAAGAGCATATGTTTTGAATTCCTGAATTCAGGAATAAAAGCTTTCATTTGTTCATTTTGTAAATTCTTATGCATGTTCATCTTTTTCTCATACAAAATCGTGCCCTCTTTTTGTTGAGCAATAATACTCGAAGATGTCATCAATGCTATTGCTGTGATCCAATTTTTCATTTTTTATAGTTTAGCTAACAAAGCTATAGAAATCAGCGTTTGAGTAATGTTCATTAAGGTTAATTAAGGTTAATAAAAAGTAAATCAAATTTTGAGATCTTTATATTTGTATTTGAGCAATGAAAAAACTGTTTTTATCTAGAATAATTATGATTAGCGCTATCGCTTTGATAGTGATATTCCAATGTTATTGGATCAACCGAATCTTTAATGAGGAAAAAGTACGTGTGCAAAAACAAGCTGATGTAATTTTTAAAGAACTAATTTATCAATTACAACTCAACCGATTCAAAGCCGACACATTTATATTTAATTCTAGTAAGGGCAATAATCTTTTTGCTTTAGATGCAGTAAATGCATTGTTAAACGAAAAAAGTGAAATAAAAAATAAAAATATTTCATCGGTAAAGCATTTTGAAAATGACATGCAAGTGTTTAAAGACAGTTTATCTAAATCTTTAAATATTATAACAATCAATAAAGATGCAAATTCTATAACTAACAAATCTTTACTACTATCTAGAAATGAAATTGATTCAATTATTAAACAATCTGGCAATTCAGGATCTGTTAGAATTTTACTAAAGATGGATAACATGCAAGGCAAATTAAAAGATTCGTTTGAGCACAAAATGATTCAACTAAATAATGTTGTAGTAAATTCTAATAACATTAAAGATAAAATTCATAAAATTGTTACGCAAAAAGTTAATAGCGCTGAAAAACTGTCTGTAAGTAGCTCCTTTATAAGCATGCTTTCAAGAGGGAAGCCATTGGCTGATTCATTGTCCATTAGAGAGATAGATTCTGCATATAGTTTGCACCTTAAAAAGGAGGGTGTTTACCTCCCTTTTTCACTGCAGACAGGTTTATTAGATAGTATTCAAAAAAATGATAGTAGCCGAGTTAGTGAGTACATGACTAGTCGCGCAACTGTAGGGTTTGTTAAACCAAGGTGGTATCAGGCTTCATTTTCAAGTGCAAATAAACTTGTATCAGATAAAATTATTCCACAAATATTATTTTCTTTGTTTTTAATTATTTTTACTTCTATCGCTTTTGCTTTTCTGTATAGAAATATTGTTAATCAACAAAGACTTGCATTATTTAAAAATGAATTTATTAGTAATATTACACATGAATTAAAAACACCAATTGCTACTGTACAAGTTGCCGTAGAAGCATTAAAAAACTTTGATGCAATTGCAGATCCAATTAGAACCAAAGAATATTTAAATATTTCAACACTTGAGCTTCAACGCTTGAATTTATTGGTCGATAAAGTCTTAAAACTCTCCATGTTTGAAACAGATAAAATTATTTTAAATAAAGAATGGTTTAATATAAATAATTTGATTGATGAGGTATTAAGAACTTTACAATTGCAATTCGAGAAAAATAAAACAGTTGTACACTTTCAGTCAACCCAATCTAATACAATGATTTTTGCTGATCAATTACATATAAGCAGTGTTATGTATAATTTATTTGATAATGCTTTGAAATACAGTGAAACTGGTTCGAGCATTAACATTGATTTGACTACCCCTCTAAAAAATATGATTGTTATTTCAGTTGCTGATAGTGGCATTGGGATTCCACAACAATTCCAACATAAAATATTTGAGAAATTTTTTCGCGTTCCTACAGGCGAAACACATAATGTAAAGGGATATGGATTGGGCTTGAGCTATGTAAGTCATATTATTAAGCTTCATCAAGGTTTAATTGAAGTAAATAGTGAATTAGAAAAAGGAAGCGTTTTTAAAATTACCCTACCTATTGATGTTAAATAAAATTGAAATTAGAAATCGATAATTGATTATAGTAGAATAGTTTAAATATGGCCATTAAAATATTATACGTAGAAGATGAAATCTTTTTGGGTAAGATTGTTTTTGAAACACTCACGTTCAGGGGGTTTGATGTATTGATGGAATCTGATGGAAAAAACGTTGTGCAGGCCTTTAAATCTTTTTCGCCAGATATTTGCATATTAGACATTATGCTACCTAATAAAAATGGATTTGAAATTGCTTTAGAAATAAATGCAATTAATAACGATATACCTATTATTTTTTTGACTGCTAAAACGCAAACTGAAGATGTTGTAAAAGGTTTTAAAATTGGCGCCAGCGATTACATGCGTAAACCTTTTAGTATGGAGGAATTGATTGTTAGAATTGAGAACCTATTGAGAATTAACTCGAATGGTAAAATTAAAGATGCGATTGGGATAATCAATGTTGGACTCTTTTCTTTTGATGCCAATAAACAATTGCTGATTCTTAATGCGGTCGAAAAAAAATTATCATACCGTGAAACTGAATTAGTCCGTTATTTAATTTTGAGTAATAATTCTGTAATTCAACGTAAAGACCTGCTCAATCATATTTGGGGTAATGATTCATTTTTTAATAGCCGTAACCTAGATGTTTATATAACTAAAATTAGGGGCTATTTAAAAGACGACCCCAATTTGCAAATAATTACCATTAAAGGAGTTGGATATCGATTTGTAATAGGATAATAAACCCTCAACTACCTTATCTTTGTCGTTCTAATGAAACTCCATTATGAACAAACCTTTTGTTTCTAGAATTGCAACCGAATTAACTTCAATTGAATCTGCTGGTCTCTTTAAGAATGAGCGAGTTATTACAAGTGAACAAGGCCCTGAAATTACTGTAAATGGAAAACAGGTTTTGAATTTTTGTGCTAATAATTATCTCGGACTTTCATCTCACCCAGATGTAGTTAAAGCTGCACATAGCGCAATTGATTCGCATGGATATGGAATGAGTAGTGTGCGATTTATTTGCGGCACCCAAGATATTCATAAAGAATTAGAGAAAAAACTTGCCGACTTTCTAGGTACAGAAGATGCCATTTTATATGCTGCAGCTTTTGATGCCAATGGAGGAGTTTTTGAACCTTTGTTCGGCGAAGAAGATGCAATTATAAGCGATGCATTAAATCATGCTTCTATAATAGATGGCGTTCGTTTGTGTAAGGCTCAGCGCTTTAGATATGAACACAATTATATGGCTGATTTAGAGGCAAAGTTGATCGAATCGGCTATATGTAGAAGTAGAGTTATTGTTACAGATGGTTCATTTAGTATGGATGGAACTATTGCACAGCTCGATAAAATTTGCGACTTAGCAGATAAGTATGACGCAATTGTAATGATAGATGAATGTCACTCTTCAGGCTTTTTAGGTAAAACAGGTAGAGGAACTCATGAATACCGTGGTGTAATGGGTAGAATTGATATTATTACAGGCACACTCGGTAAGGCGTTAGGAGGAGCAAGTGGCGGATTTACTTCTGGAAGAAAAGAAATTATTGAAATGCTTCGTCAACGAAGCAGACCCTATTTGTTTTCAAATACAGTGGCGCCAAGTATTGTAGGTGCATCTATTGCAGTATTAAATATGCTCACGGCCGCTACTACTTTAAGAGATCAATTAGAATTTAATACAAAATATTTTAGAACAAAAATGACAGAAGCTGGTTTTGATATAAAACCAGGTGATCATCCAATTGTTCCAATTATGTTGTATGATGCTGTTCTTGCACAAAATTTTGCATCAAAATTATTAGATGAAAACATTTATGTGATTGGATTCTTCTTTCCTGTTGTTGCAAAAGGACAAGCGAGAATTAGGGTTCAATTAAGTGCGGCACATACACAAGAGCATTTAGATAAAGCAATAGAAGCGTTTATTAAAGTTGGGAAAGAACTGGAAGTATTAAAGAGTTAAGAATATTAAATTAATAATAAAGAATGAAAAAAAGTATCGTATTTAAGATTTTAGTTGCCCTATTCTTCATTATTAATTCTTCATTATTAATTTCTTCTTGCTCTCCCAATAATGTAAAAATCGACAATTCAATTCAACAATACTTCGATTCAAATAAAGTAACAGGCAGCTTTGGTTTATACGATAATGGAACTGGCGAGTTTACTATTTATAATTTAAAGCGATATAAGGATTCTGCCTATTTACCAGCTTCTACATTTAAAATTATTAATTCTTTAATTGGTATTGAAACAGGGCGAATTGTTAATGAAAAAATGGTAATTAAATGGGATGGTATTGTTAGAGGTATTCCTGAATGGAACAAAGACCTTACCATGGAAGAAGCATTTAAAGTTTCTGCTGTTCCTTATTATCAAGAAGTTGCTCGACAAATTGGGAAAGATACCATGCAATTTTGGCTCGATAGTTTGAAGTATGGCAATCATGTAATTAGTTCCGCGGTTGATACTTTTTGGTTAGATAATTCATTAAAAATTACCGCTGATGAGCAATTGGGCTTAGTTAAAAAACTCTTCTTTACACAATTGCCTTTTCAAAAAAGAACACAAGAAATTGTAAAGAAGGTAATGCTTCAAGAATCGAATGCTAATTATAAACTCAGCTATAAAACAGGATGGGGGCATTTGCCGAATGGAAATTCCTTGGGTTGGTTGGTTGGATGGATTGAAGAGAACAAGCATCCATATTTTTTTGTATTAAATGTTGAAGGATCAAAAGAAATGGATATGAAAAATATACGTTTAAATTTATTAAATAGTATTTTAAAGCGAGAAGGATTCTTAGAAGGGAAGAGGTAATCAAAATCAATGATAGTGCCAGCATATAAAATGCATCGTCCTAAAAATAGTAGAAAATAATTTAGGGCAACATATTTTTTTTAACTCGCAAAACAATATCCACAGCCACTCTGTTGGGCCCTGCTTATTGCCCATAAGCCAGATGGTGTAAGATTAATACCTGGTATTAACCCTGATACGAAATCTTTTTTCACTTCGGCTCCTTCAAGATTCATTTTTGAGGCAATGGTAAAACCGTTTACATTAAGTGCCATATCACACACGCAAAAAATTACACCACTAGTTTGTAATTCATTAATGCCTATTTGCACTGGACCAATACCTGGCACTTTAAATTCACCATCTTTGGGTTGCCACATTGGATTACGCAAAGCAGGTTTTCCAGTGCGGGGATCATCTATTCCAAAAAATTCTCCAAATTTATATTTTGCCCAGAGCCTGTCTTCCATTGCATACGGAATACCATTATGGCGTAAAACAACCACAGCATTACTTTCTTTTTCAGGTGTGCCGGTTGCTTGGTTGGTTAATAAAAAAACTTTTGGCCATGCAAAAGGAAAAATACCATGAGGTTGCGTTACATCAAATACCATTTTATGCTTTCCTGTTAATTTGTTTAACCAATCCCCGGTGGCCATTTCAGATGGTTCAGCTGCTCGAAGCTCTGATTGGTTTACAAATAATGAAATTCCCATGGCACCAGCCATTTTGGCTAAAAAACTACGTCTTTGGTTATTTTCCAAATAATTGTCTTTGTTCATTTCTTATGATTTTATAGGTTTAAATAAAGGTTCAGAAAAATAAACATTATCTATTTCATTTGCAAGTATTTTGCTAAATATTAATTTAACTGTACACCCTTACTGCTGTTTCTTTATTAGTTTTGTTACTTATTAAAGTATTATGCAATTTTATTGTAATTCACTTACTCAGTATAGTCGGTTAAAAACGCGCGAAGTTAAAATTGGCAATCTGTTGCTTGGTAATGGACACCCTATTCGTGTGCAAACCATGACAACCACTGATACAATGGATACATTGGCAACTGTTGAGCAAACCATTCGCTGTATCGAAGCAGGTGCTGAACTTGTGCGTATTACAGCTCCTTCTAAAAAAGAAGCCGAAAACTTACAAAACATAAAAGATGAATTGCGCAAAAGGGGTTATACAACTCCTTTGATAGCTGATATACATTTCACTCCAAATGCTGCTGAAATTGCAGCAAGGATAGTTGAAAAAGTACGTGTTAATCCAGGTAACTATGTAGATAAAAAAAAGTTTGAACAAATTGATTATACTGATGCGGAATATTTAGAAGAAATAGATAGAATAAAAGAACGTTTTACTCCATTGGTGTTGATCTGTAAAGAATATGGAACTGCTATTCGAATTGGAACCAATCATGGTTCTTTAAGTGACAGAATAATGAGTAGGTATGGCGATACCCCAATAGGCATGGTAGAGAGTGCTATGGAATTTTTACGTATTGCTAGAGGAGAAGAGTACCACAATATTATCTTGAGTATGAAATCTAGTAATCCTCAAGTAATGGTACAGGCATACAGATTATTAATCCAACAGATGCAAAATGAATTTGGTGAATGTTATCCTTTACATTTAGGAGTTACAGAAGCTGGAGATGGAGAAGATGGTAGGGTAAAAAGTGCCGCTGGTATAGGAACATTATTGGAAGATGGCATTGGTGATACTATTCGTGTAAGTTTAACAGAAGATCCTGAATTAGAGATACCTGTTTGTAGGGATTTGGTTAAAAGGTATGTAAATGTAGAAACTATTATCGCAACTCCTTCCATTGAAAAAATGCCATATGACCCTTTCCATTATTCGAGAAGGGCTACAATCTCAGTAGGTAACATAGGGGGTAAACAAGTGCCAGTTGTTATTGCAGACTTCAGTAAAATGGTTGAAATAACACCATTTCATTTAGCAGCAATTGGATATACCTATAATGCAGATACTGATAAATGGAATATTAGTGACGCTGCTGCTGATTACTTGTTTACAGGAAATAAAGAATTGAATTTTGCACTTCCTGGAACCCTTAAAGTAATTGTTTACTCTGCAACTTGGGAATTGTGTTCTAACAAAGAAAAATATTTCCCCATTTTTGACGCTGCTGGATATCAAAAAGAGGCTTCGAGAAGTAATACCTTGAATTTTGTTATGTTCGACAGTTTTAGCGATCCTACTAACATTAATGATTTTACTCAGCTAGACCATTTTACAAATGACCCATCAGTTGTACTTTGTTTAAGTAGCACCAATCAAACTGCGATGAGTTCAATTAGAAGAATGTTCATTGAATTAATGAATCGTTCTATTCAAAATCCAGTTATAATTATCACAGATAGTAATTGGCAAACAGCTGATGAACATTTGATACATTATTCAATAGAATGCGGAGCTTTGTTGTTAGATGGTTTTGGAGACGGAATATGTTTAGGGATGTCCGCAAATGCATACCAAAGCCAATCAACAGGATCTGCCAATGATACAAGTGGTAGAAATTACAGTACTAATAATTCAGTAGAGCAATTTATTAATTCCTCCGCTTTTAGCATTTTACAGGCAACAAGAACCAGAATATCTAAAACCGAATATATTAGTTGCCCTAGTTGTGGAAGAACCTTATTTGAATTGCAAGAAACTACAGCAAAAATCAGAAGTGTTACTAATCATTTAAAAGGATTAAAAATTGCTATCATGGGTTGTATTGTAAATGGGCCTGGTGAAATGGCTGATGCCGATTTTGGTTATGTTGGAAGTGGAGTAGGTAAAATTACTTTGTATAAAGGCAAAGAGATAATGAAAAGAAATATCAACTCCAACATTGCAGTAGATGAGTTAATTAATTTACTCAAAGAGAATGATGCTTGGGTTGAACCCAATTATTAATCTACTAAAATTGATAATTTGAAAACCGACTTTTTAGTAATTGGCTCAGGAATAGCAGGTTTAACTTATGCATTAAAAATTGCAAAACAGTTTCCAAATAAACAAGTTGTAATAATTACCAAGACTCAAGCAGACGAGACCAATACTAAATATGCTCAAGGTGGAATTGCAGGTGTTTGGGATGAAGTAAGGGATAGTTATGAAAAGCATATTGATGACACTTTAATTGCAGGAGACGGCCTTTGTAACCGTGAGATTGTAGAAATTGTAGTTACTGAAGGTCCCGAAAGAATTAAAGAGATAATAGCATACGGAGCTCAGTTCGATAAAAATGAATTAGGAGCATATAGTTTAGGTAAAGAAGGTGGACATAGTGAAAATAGAATTCTACATCACAAGGATGTTACCGGAAAAGAAATGGAAAGGGCGCTGTTATCACAATTAAATGCCTTGCCAAATATTCAATTGCTGAATCATTGTTTTGTAGTTGATATTCTTACACAACATCATCTTGGTTATTTAGTTACAAAGTCTACATTAGATACTACTTGTTATGGTGTTTATGTTTTGAATTTAGCCAGTAATAAAATTGAAACAATTGCTGCAAAAATAACTTTATTGGCTACCGGTGGATGCGGCCAAGCTTACAGAACAACAACCAATCCAAAAATTGCAACTGGTGATGGAATAGCAATGGTTTATAGGGCAAAGGGTAAAATTGAAAACATGGAATTTATTCAGTTCCATCCAACTGCTTTATTTGAACCTGGTGTTTCACCCTCTTTTTTAATTACAGAAGCAGTTAGAGGAGATGGAGGAATATTAAGAAATAAAAATGGCGAAGCTTTCATGGGAAAGTATGATTCTAGAAAAGATTTAGCTCCAAGAGATATAGTTGCTCGTGCAATTGATAATGAAATGAAACGAAATGGTACTGAGCACGTATTTTTAGATTGTACCCATATGGATAGGCAACAATTTATTCATCATTTCCCGAATATTTATGAGAAATGTTTGAGTATTGGAATTGATGTATCAAAACAATTTATTCCAGTTGCACCTGCAGCTCATTACAGCTGTGGCGGAATTAAAACAGATGAATGGGGTAGGACATCTATTAAAAACTTATATGCTTGCGGAGAGTGTGCCAGCACTGGGTTGCATGGGGCAAATAGGTTAGCAAGCAATAGTTTATTGGAGGCAATGGTTTTTGCCCATAGATGTTATTTGGATACTTCTATACAAATTGAATTGTTGAGTTTTTCAGAAGGATTACCCGATTGGAATGCCAAGGGAACTTCTGATCCAAAAGAAATGATATTAATTACTCAAAGCTTAAAAGAGCTTCAATTAATTATGAGTGATTATGTTGGTATTGTGCGTTCAGATATACGCTTAGATAGAGCCATGAAAAGATTAGACTTGCTTTTTGTAGAAACAGAAGAACTCTATCGTACTACAAAAGTATCCCCGCAATTATGTGAATTAAGAAACTTGATAACAGTAGCTTATTTAATAGTTAAAGGGGCTCAGTTTCGTAAAGAAAGTAGAGGACTGCATTTTAATACCGATCATACAACAAAGAGTGTATTACTGCAGAATATTATACTTTAGCAATTTAGTAACCTCAAAAAATAAATGCTTAATCTGATGTATTATATAATTTACCCGCTTCTTTATGCATTTTCGCTTTTGCCTTGGCGTGTTTTATATTTTATTGCTGATGGCCTATACGGAGTTGCCTATTATTTAGTTGGTTATAGAAAAGAGGTAGTACTAAGCAATTTATTGATTGCTTTTCCAGAAAAAACTGAAAAAGAACGAATTAGAATTGCAAAGGATTTTTACCACAATTTTGTTGATACAATTATTGAAACAATAAAGTTGCTTTCTACTTCAAATGAAGTTCTTGAAAAAAGATTCACTTGCAACTTCGAAATATTAAACGATTTGTATGATTCAACCAACTTGAATATACAATTAGAATGCGGACATTTTTTTAATTGGGAAATTGTAAATTTAAACGCAGCAAGAATTAGTAAATATCCTTTTGTTGGAGTTTACCAACCACTCACAAATAAAGTAATGAATAAAATTATGCTTGATTTGAGGTGTAGAAATGGAACTATTTTGGTTCCTGCAAATGATTTTAAAAATAATTTCCATGTTTATGTAAAGGAGAGATATGCATTAGGTTTAGCAGCCGACCAAAATCCTCCTAATCCCTTAAAAGCTCATTGGGTACCTTTTTTTAATCGATTAACACCTTTTGTTGTTGGCCCAGAAAAAGGCGCAAAAATGAATAATACTATTGTACTATTTGGCCATTTTTACAAAGTAAAAAGAGGCTATTATCATACCCAATTAGCATTAATTACCACTGCACCAAACGATTTTGAGAATGGACAATTAACAAAAGTATTTGCCGAACATGTTGAAAGAGCAGTTAAGCTTAAACCTGCTAATTATTTATGGAGTCATAGAAGATGGAAATGGGAATTTGATCAGGAAAAATATGGTCATTTAGTAGTAAAGTAGCTATTTAATTTAAGGCAGCTACTTCTTTTTCAATTTCAAACTTTTCACCTAATTCTTTAATTTTTGCAAATCCGCCAACAACATTTCTAATATTATGTATACCCTGACGCTTAATAAGCGATGAAGCAATTACGCTTCTGTAACCACCAGCACAGTGTATATAAATATTATGATTATCGTCTAAATTAGTCATGCTACCTGGATCTGTTAAATCACTTAATGGAATATTAATTGCTTCTTTGATATGACCATCTGCATATTCGGTTTCTTTTCTAACATCTACAATAACCATATTTGGATCGAATGATATGTCCATCGCTAGTTCATCAGCTTCAATATCAATAATTAAATCAATTTTTTCACCGGCGTTCTTCCAGCCTTCAAAGCTTTCGGACAAATACCCTTCAATCTTATCAAAACCAACTCTTGCTAATCTAGTAATGCTTTCTTTTTCTTTCCCTTTTTCTGTTACCAAAATTATTGTTTGATCAAAAGGGAGTATACTACCGGCCCATTCAGCAAATCGTCCATCTAATCCAATACTAATTGATTCAGGTACAAAACCAGTATTGAACTCACTTGAATTTCTTGTGTCTAAAATGATACAATCGTTTTTCACTTTTTCTTTAAATGCACTGATAGATAAAGGTTGTAGGCCTTTTAATAAGATCGTATCTAAACTTTCATAACCTTCTTTATTAATTTTTGCATTTATTGGAAAGTATTGTGGAGGAGCAGTTAACCCTTCAGTAACCGCTTTAATAAATTCTTCTTTGTTTTGAAACTGAATAGCATAGTTGGTTGATTTTTGTTCTCCAATTGTACTAAATGTTTCTGGACCTAAATTTTTTCCGCAACTACTTCCAGCACCATGAGCCGGATATACAATTACGTCGTCTGCTAATGGTATAATACTTTTTTGCAAGCTATCATATAACATACCAGCCAAATCTTCCATTGTAATTTCATTGCCTTTTTGTGCAAGGTCTGGCCTTCCTACATCTCCTACAAACAATGTATCTCCTGTAAAAATGGCAATGTCTTTATTGGTTTCATCTTTTAATAAATAACAACTACTTTCTAAAGTATGACCAGGTGTATGTAAAACAGTAATTGTATTTTTACCAATTTCAAAAATTTCGTTATCCTTTGCAATATGAACAGGAAATTTAGTATTAGTTCCAGGGCCATATACAATAGTAGCACCTGTTGCAGCAGCTAGATCGAGATGTCCGCTAACAAAATCAGCATGGAAATGTGTTTCAAAAATATATTTAATTGTAGCATTCCGTTCTTTTGCTAATACAAGGTATTCTTCAATATCCCTAAGTGGATCAATTACTGCGGCAATACCTTCGCTTTCTAAATAATATGCAGCTTCGCTGATACATCCTGTGTACAGTTGTTTAATAAACATGGTAATAAATTTGATGTTGAAGTAGTTTAATCCACTAAATTCTTTACAAATCCTACAACCTCATTTAGTCTTTTATAGTTTACCGCGTAAAAAATAAATTTACCTTCCCTAGAAGTGCTTAATATTCCTGCTCTTCTTAAAATAGCTAAATGTTGTGAGGCAACAGACTGCTCAAGTCTAAGTTTTACATAAAGTTCTGTTACAGTCATTTTTGTGTGTTCATCTAATAGCTTGATGATTTGCTGTCTCAATTTATGATTGATAGATCTTAGAATTAATGCAGCTTTTTTAGCATGCAAAAAATCAATTTTTATTGAATCGCCTCCGTTTGTTAAAACGATTGATTGTGTTGTTGGGTTCATGACATTAAAGTTAAATTAGGGGGTGTATCAACAATGTCTATACCGCAAAGTTAACCTTTTTGGGTTTCATCATAGTATGAAATTTAGCAATACTATAGATTTAGGATACCAACCAACTTCTTAGTGTTAAAAAATTCTTTTATATAAAGTGGTTCGACAGTAGCAAGATCGGCAAAGTTTTTAGCAAAATAAGCTTGTTCTGAATGCTTAACCATTTGATTTACAGAGTGTTGAGATTCAGATATCAACATATTTGACTTTAGCTGATTAATTGCAATTTTTTTTGAGCCTGTTCCACAAAACACAATTTTTTGGTTAATTAAGAACTCGTTAAAAAAATCATCTTCAAGTATAAATGCACCTGATTTTTTAATTTCTAGTAAATTCATATCATAAATGCTTGCAAATACTTCCATTCTTCTTGCGTCAATCATAGAACAAAATAATGTGTTTGAATCTATTTGATTGCCAAGAGCATGCTGTTCTTCTAAAGCTGCCCGTGCTATTACCATTAAAGTATTGATCACAATTAGTGGTTTATTAAGTGCAAAACATAAACCCTTTGCTGAAGACATTCCTATTCTTATTCCAGTATAACTTCCTGGTCCGCCAGTAACTGCAACGGCATCAAGCTCTTTTAATTTTTTACCAGTTTTTTCCATCATTGTATAAATGGCAGGTTGTAGAAAAGATGCATGATTTTTTTGAACTAAGTGTTCCTCTTTTCCTACACAATTTCCATTTTCGCTTAAGCAAATTCCGGCATATTCAGTAGCAGTATCAATATTTAGTATTAAAGGCATATATATTAAATGATTGCTGTTTTTTTAATTCCTAATTCTTCTTCCATTGCAGGAGCAACCGTGTATCTGTGGCTTGTTTCAGCCAATTTATTTAAAAG
>JAYVRC010000491.1:0-3575 GCA_043776615.1 Sphingobacteriia bacterium | reverse complement strand
ATATTTATTATCAAAATCTTGTTGAATTACAAAAGTACCAATTGGAGTTACATTGTATGAATTTAAACCATCGGTAGAATTGAAAGAGTTGGCATTTTTATTGGGCATGTATAAAATAGTAGGACTTAAAGAACGTCCAATGTCAATGCCAGCAGCATTTTCAATGCCTACACCTATTACAATTGCTGGACTTTCTGGTGTACCCAAATCGAATGTGCCACGTTTTACATATTTAGCAATATTGTTGATTTTATTGTAATTCGATTCTACTCCTTTTACAGTTACAATTGTTTGAAAGTTGCCCATTAATAATGCTTTTTCTTCTGCAATTAAACTATAAGCAGTTACATTATTTGTTCCTTTAATTTTTTGCAATTGTTCAGCAGAAATATGAAATGTTTTTGCTTGAGAGGGAATAATTTTTATTGCGGCATAAAAATCACCATAAAGTCCTTTTACCAACTCTTCAAAACCATTAAAAACACTTAAGATAATTATTAGTGCAGCAGTACCAACAGCAATAGCAGTTACGGCAATCCAGGCAATAATATTTATTGCATTGGTAGATTTTTTAGAACGAAAATAGCGCCAGGCAAAAAGCAGATTCAAAGAATAAGAATTAAGAGTTATGAATTAAGAGTTATGAATTCGAACTGGTTTCTCCATCATTTATCTTCTTTAAAATTTCTTCCATCTTAAATACATAGTCCAATGTATCATCATTATAAAAATGTAATACTGGAATTCTTCTGAGCTGATGCTTCATTTTATCTGCCAACTCCTTTTTTATTTCCCATGCCCTCGACTCAATAGTTTTCATTACAGCGTCAGTATCTTTTACTTGAAATAAACTCAAGTAAACCCTAGCTTCTAAAAGGTCGGGAGTTACTTTAATACTTGATATAGAAACCATACCACCATCTATCATAGAAAGATTAAGCCTTCTGAAAATATCGTTAAATTGTTCTTGCAGTGCACCTGCAATTTGCCGTTGACGTTTGCCTTCTTCCATATTCTAGCGTTTAATGGATGTAAAATTAGTTACTTTGGGGTGTTTTACCATTTATTCCTATATGAAACGATTTGAACGGATTTTATTTTACCTACGCACACAAAAGAGAAATATAGTTTTATACGTAGTATTTAACTTGCTTTCTATCATATTCTCCTTGATTTCATTAGTAATGCTTTCTCCATTCTTGGGATTGTTATTTGCCAAAGAAAAACTCATTACCACCCAGCCTTCGATTAGTTTTTCAAAAGATGGCATGGCATCAGTTTTAGCCTATTTGAAATATTACTTAAGTAGTTTAATTCAAGATCATGGCGAAATTTATGCATTAGGGTTCATTTGCATCATAATTATTACTTCCATTTTTTTTAAAAATCTATTTACTTATTTATCATACAGGGTTCTAGCGCCAATGCGCAATTATGTAATGACCAAACTCCGCTCCGATTTGTATGCGAAAATTTTGGAGTTGCCAATTGGTTTTTTTACTGAACAAAAAAAGGGTGACATCATAAGTAGAATGAGCAATGACGCTAATGAAATAGAATGGAGCGTTATGAGTACTTTGGAAGGTTTAATAAGAGACCCTTTAAATATTATCATCATACTTGGTGTATTAATTTATATCAGTCCCTTGCTCTCATTGTTTTTGCTAGTCCTACTTCCGCTTACAGGATTTTTAATTGGTAGATTAAGCAGATCACTCAAAAAACAATCTACCGCTTCAGCTGAAGAATTAGGTAGTCTAATGTCGATTTTAGATGAAACACTTGGAGGATTAAGGGTGATCAAAGCATTTAATGCAGAGCGTATATTACGCAACAGATTTTTTACTACTAATAATAATCTAAATCATATTCGTAATAAAATGAATTTCCGCAGAGACCTTGCTTCACCAATGTCGGAATTCATGGGCGTTTTAGTTTTGTGTTGCATTCTTTGGTTTGGAGGAAGATTGGTACTTGGGCACGAAGCGGGATTAGAAGCAGCCGACTTCATCAATTATATTGTAGTTTTTACACAAATAATCAATCCTGCAAAATCATTATCAACAGCATTTTATAATTCCCAAAGAGGTAGTGCTGCAATTCTTAGGATTGAAGAAATATTACAAGCACCATTAACAGTTACCGATTTACCCAATGCAACTACTATTAATCAATTTGAAAAGCAAATTGAATTTAGAAATGTTTCATTTTCGTATGACAATATACCCATTTTAAAAAATATCAACCTAATTATAGAAAAGGGTAAAACCATTGCCCTGGTTGGTTCTTCGGGTGCAGGAAAAAGTAGTTTAGCAGATTTAATACCAAGATTTCATGATGTAAGTGATGGTGATATTTTAATAGATGGAGTCAATATTAAAAATATCTCATTAAACAGTGTTCGTAATTTAATGGGCATCGTTACACAAGAACCTATATTATTTAATGACACTATTGCCAATAATATTTCATTGGGTATAGAACATGCATCTTTAGAATCAATTGAACAAGCAGCCAAAGTAGCTAACGCATTGGATTTTATTCGAAAAAAAGAAGATGGATTTGATACCAATATTGGAGATAGGGGTAGCAAATTAAGTGGTGGAGAAAGGCAAAGGATAACAATTGCTAGAGCAGTATTAAAAAATCCACCGGTGTTAATTTTAGATGAAGCAACTTCTTCATTAGATACTGAAAGCGAGCGATTGGTTCAGGATGCAATAAATAATATGATGCAAAACAGAACCTCTATTGTAATTGCACATCGCTTATCTACAATTAGGCATGCCGATGAAATAATAGTATTACATAAAGGAGAGATTGCCGAAAGAGGAACGCATGATAGCTTATTATTACATGGAGGGATTTACAAGAAGTTAGTTGACATGCAAGAAGTTAAATAGGGTTTATAGGGTGAATAAAAAAAGGTTTACAGTATTTCACTATAAACCTTAAAAACTGTATAAACTTAAATTTCTATTCTATTCCATTGGCTTAACTAATCCTAATTTAGCTTCTAAGCTTAATGTAGCATGTGGTACTGCACGTAAACGAGCTTTATCAATCAATTTTCCTGTAACTCTGCAAATACCATAGGTTTTATTATCTATTCGGTTAATTGCTTTCTCAAGATGATCAATATAAGTAATTTGGCGACTAGCCATTTGGCTAAGCTGTTCTTTTTCCATACTCATTGTGCCATCTTCCATGGTCATATATCGAGCATCGTCATTATCACCACCCATTTCATCCTTTCTCGTTATTAACCCTTGTAAATAGGTTAGCTCTTTCTTTGCTGCTTCTAATTTCTTAGAGATTAAATCTCTGAATTCAGCCAAATCAACATCATTGTACTTTACCAATGGACCTTGAGGTTTCTGTGCTTCAACTCTTTTATCAAGAGGAGTATAACCAGGGTTGTACTGTTTGCTAGTCTTAGTATTTATTTTAGGTACTTTAATATCCTTAATAGGGCCATGCACTTTCTTCACAGGCTTCGCTGGTGGTGTTGGTGGTGCTTTTACTACTGGCTTAGCTGGGGCCGGAGGTGGCGCTGGCTTTGCTACTGGCGCTGG
>JAYVRC010000490.1:0-14179 GCA_043776615.1 Sphingobacteriia bacterium | reverse complement strand
CTCCTAGACCAAATAATTTGCCATCTAAAGTAATTGGCATAAATGGATCTAATGAATATCCTTTATTAGGACGAACAGTATCATGATGAGAATTTAATAATATTGTAGGCTTACTCGAATCAAAATAGTGATTGGTTGTCCACACATTGTTTAAAAAACGATTCACAGGAATTTTTTGATCGCTAAAAAACTTCTCAAGAATAGCAGCAGTATTTTCTTCCTCTTTACTAAAAGAAGGAGTAGCAATCAGTTTTATTAATAATTCAACTGCAGCATTATATAGAAGCGACTTATTCATTTAATATAGTTGTACCAGCTTCTCCAATTATTAATGCCTTTAATTTAACTGCATTACCAATCACAACTTTAGATACCCCTTTATTGATTGCGGCAAAGGCATTGTCTAATTTAGGAATCATTCCTGCAAAAATCAGCTGCTTTTCTATAAGCTCTTTGTAATAGGTTGGCTTTATTTCTTTAATGACTGAATTTTCATCGGTTACATCTAATAATACCCCTGGTTTATCAAAGGAATAAATAAGAACTGTTTCATAAAAAGCGCTGATTGCAGTTGCAATTTCTTGAGCAATCGTATCGGCATTTGTATTTAATAATTGTCCGTTACCATCATGCGTAATTGGTGCAACAACTGGTGTAAGGCCTTGAACTAATAAGTTCTTAATTAAAGTTGTATCTACTGCATCAACATCTCCAACAAAGCCATAATCGATTGAATTTCCAAAGGTATTATTTACATTTCGTTTATGAGCCTTAACAGCATTACCATCAGCGCCACACAATCCAAATGCATTGCATTTATATTGCTGCAATTGAGCCACAATATTTTTATTAATGTAACCAGCATAAACCATAGTTACAATTTTTAATGTTTCAATATCAGTAATCCTTCTACCTTCAATCATCTGTTGCTCCACACCCATTGATGTTGCCAATTTAGTAGCCATTTTACCCCCACCATGAACAAGTAAACATTTATTATTATTGAGATTCGAGTTATTGGTTCCAAAAATTTCACCAACCTTTTGTACAAAAGAAGATAATTGCGATGGATTATCTACAATATTTCCACCAACTTTTATAATATACAATTTCTCCATGGTTTATTACTTTATACCATTAGCTATAGAGGTGAGAAGATTAGATAAAACTGTTTGAGCAGCCCAAACTCTATTTCCAGCCTGACAAGTTACTAAACTATGAGTGCCATCCAATATTTCATCACTCAGTTCTACATTTCTTCTTACTGGTAAACAATGCATTACTTTAGCACTATTGGTTTGTTTTAGCTTTTCGTTAGTCATCATCCAATTAGGATCGTTCTCATACACTTTTCCGTAATCGGTATAAGTACTCCAGTTTTTTACATAAATAAAATCGGCATTCAATAATGCATCGTCTTGATTATGCGTAATAGAAGCACCTTTAGTAAATTCAGTCGATAATTCATAATCTTTAGGATGTGTTATTACAAACTCAGCCTCATCCCAAGCATTTATCCATTGAGCAAAACTATTGGCAACGCATTGCGGGAGAGGCTTTACATGAGGTGCCCATGTTAAAACAATTTTAGGTTTTCGTCCAGCTTTTATTGGAGAGCTTAACATACTTTCTTGAATGGTAATAAGATCTGTTAATGATTGAAGTGGGTGAAGCGTAGCACTCTCCAAACTTACTACTGGCACACCAGCATATTTAATAAATTGATTGATGTACATCTCGCTATAATCATCTTCACGATTTTTTAATGATGGAAAAGTTCGAATAGCTAAAATATCAAAATACTGACCAAGAATCGGAGCAGCATCTTTAATATGCTCAACAGTATTTCCGCTCATAATGGCGCCTTCTTCAAACTCCAAAGCCCAACCTTCTTTGTCTACATTAAAAATAATTGCTTCCATTCCAAGATTAGAAGCTGCAACTTGTGTGCTTAATCTTGTTCGCAAACTTGGATTTAAAAACAGCAGTCCAATTCTTTTGCCTTTTCCTACATGTTGATCCTTTAATGGATTAAACTTGTAAGCAAGTGATTGCTCAACCAAGCTGTTGATATTAGTCACATCATTTGCAGAAATGAACTGTTTCATAATTTATCCTGTGTTTTGTTGAAGTTCAGCAATAGATTCTCGTAATGCATCTAAAAACTCATCAGCTTGTTTTCGGCTCAAAGCCAACGAAGGAAGCAATCGAATTATATTTGGCTTTGCTTCACCAGTAAATACATTATGATCTTCTAACAATTTTTTCTTTAACCCTCGCAAATTTTCGGGAACATCAAAACCAATCATTAATCCCTTTCCGCGCACATTTTCAATTCCCTCAATCGATTTTAATTGATTCATTATATACATTCCTCTTTGCTTAGCCATGCTGATAAGGTTCTCTTGTTCTATCACTTCTAATACTGCTAATGCAGCAGCACAAGCCAAATGATTTCCTCCAAATGTTGTTCCCAACATAAAGTGTTTAGGTTTAATATGGGGCGCAATAAGAATGCCTCCTATGGGAAATCCATTTCCCATACCTTTTGCCATTGAATAAATATCAGCTTGAACACCTGCTGCATCATGAGCAAAAAATTGTCCACTTCTACCATAACCGCACTGAACACTATCTGCAATGTAAACTGCTCCATGATCATTACACAAGCTCCTAATTAATTGAAGAAAACTATCAGATGCAATATTAATACCTCCAACGCCCTGAATGCCTTCAATAATAACGGCAGCAATAGAATCTCCGTTTACTTGAAAGCATTTGCTTAAAGCTTGTTCATCATTAAATGGAAGAAAGATAACATTATTTGTTTCATTAACTGGAGCAATAATAGAAGGATTATCTGTTGCTGCAACTGCTAATGAAGTTCTACCATGAAATGATTTGTTAAATGAAATTATTTTTTTTCTGCCAGTATGAAATGATGCCAATTTCAACGCATTTTCATTTGCCTCTGCTCCACTATTACAAAGAAATAGTTGGTAGTCATCTTTTCCACTCACTTTTGCTAACTTATCGGCTAACTGTTGTTGAATTGGGATAAGAATTGAATTTGAGTAAAATGCAATTTTTTCAAGTTGTTCTTCAATTCGTTTAACCCAATGTGGATGAGTGTGCCCAATACTAATAACTGCATGGCCGCCATACATATCTAAATATTGTACGCCCTTCTCGTCCCAAACATAGGAACCCTGTGCTCTTGTAATAGCAATATTATTAACTGGGTAAACATCAAATAATTTCATAGGTTTAAAAATAGTTCGCTTTTAATTTGAGCCCTAATGTTTCTTCAATTCCAAATAATAAGTTCATATTTTGTACTGCCTGACCGCTTGCACCTTTTAATAAATTATCAATTGCACTATGCACAACTAATTTATTTCCTTGCTTTTCTATATGAATTAAACACTTATTGGTATTAACTACTTGCTTTAAATCTATCATAGTATCACTAACCAAAGTAAATAATGCGTTTTGGTAAAACTGCTTGAATGTTTTTCTTACTTCTTCTAATGGTAATCCGCAATCTATAATTGAGCTTACATATATCCCCCTTGTAAAATCTCCTCTCCAAGGAACAAATTGAACCCCATGTCCTTCTCCGCTTACTTGTAATTGATCTTCTTTTTGCAATTGATTAATTGATTGAGTTATCTCATAAATATGTTGATGTGCCAATGATTTATATGCTTGAATATTATTGGCTCTCCAGCTAAAATGCGAAGTATTACTTAATCCCTGCCCAGCACCTGTAGAACCTGTAATGCCTGTTGTATATACATCTCCAATAATTTCAATTGATGCCAAAGGTAAGAGCCCTAATTGTATTGCAGTGGCAAAGCACCCTGGATTGGCAATATTATTAGCTGCAATAATTGCTTCTTTATTTAATTCTGGTAAACCATAAACGAATTTTCTTCCACTGATTATTGCATTTTCATTTAATCTAAAATCTTGTGATAGATCTATGATTTTAATTCGTTGATCGACTTCATTTTCAGTCAAAAATTTTCGAGCATCACCATGACCTACGCATAAAAAAAGCAAATCTATATCACTACTGAATTGATTGGTAAAATGTAAATCAGTTTCTCCAATCAGATCTGTATGAATTTTATATAAAGAATTACCAGCATTGCTACTACTAAGCACAAAATTAATTTCTACCTCTGGATGATTAATTAATAATCTTATTAGCTCACCGCCAGTATAACCTGCACCCCCAACAATACCTACTTTTATCATTTTGCTGCAGATTTAATATTGTGATAAATAGCTGTTTGATTACCAAATATTTTAGAAAACCCTCTTACATCTTCTCCAGACCAGCCTGTATTCATCTCTCCATATTTTCCATATTTACTACTCATTAAATCATAAGCGGATTCAATTCCAATTATTTGAAAACGATAAGGCATCAATTGTACAAAAACAGTTCCTGTTACTTGCGATTGAGACTGCTCAAAAAAAGCCTCTATATCTCGCATCACAGGATCCATTATTTGTCCCTCATGTAACCAGTTTCCATAAAATTGTGCAAGTTGATCTTTCCAACTTAGTTGCCATTTAGTTAATACATGTTTTTCTAAAGCATGATGCGATTTTAAAATAACCATTGGAGCAGCTGCTTCAAAACCTACTCTACCCTTAATTCCAATAATAGTATCCCCCACATGAATATCTCTTCCAATACCGAATGAACCAGCAATTGATTGAATGAATAGTATTGCTTCTGAAGGATGAGTAAATAATTTCCCATTCACTTTTTTTATCTCTCCTTTTTCAAAATCAATAACCATTTCTTCATTTTCCGATTTTGTTACTTGAGTAGGCCATGCATTTTCCGGTAATAATCCTTTTGATAGTAATGTTTCTTTTCCCCCAACGCTTGTTCCCCATAATCCTTTATTAATAGAATAAGCAGCTTTCTCAAAATTCATTTGAACATTGTTTTCTTTGAGATAGCTAATTTCTTCCTCTCTACTTAATTTAAGATCTCTAATTGGGGTGATGATCTCAACGCCTGGAATCATTATATTAAAGATCATATCAAAACGCACTTGGTCATTACCTGCACCTGTACTCCCGTGAGCAACTGCGGTTGCACCAAGCTTTTGAGTATGTTCTGCAATGTGTACAGCCTGACTTAATCTTTCGGCAGAAACACTCAAGGGGTAAGTATTATTTTTCAATACATTACCAAAAATTAAATATTTTATTATTCTGTCATAATATCCTTTAACAGCATCAATAGTTGTATGTGTTTTTACACCAAGTGAGTAGGCATGTTTTTCTACTTGCTTCAATTCTTCCTCTGTAAAACCACCAGTATTTACAATTACACTGTGTACTTCATATCCTTTATCCTGAGACAAATAGAGCGCACAATAAGTAGTATCTAAACCACCGCTAAAACCAAGTACTAATTTTTTTGATTGCATATTATACTGTAATTACAAATTAAAAAAATAACTAAACAATGTTTTCTTTTTAAAGAAGTTCAATAATTTACTGTGTTTAATTTTCATAAATCGTTCGTAGAGTTTTGAATTCTCTTTGAATTCTGCAGATGTTTCTTCGGGTTCAAAATGATCTGTTGGATCATATAGCATTGCAGTACACATGCATATTTTACGGTCTTTCGACATCAAAATATCGTAATTAACGCAACTTTTACACCCAGCCCAAAATTCTTCATCTTCTGTTAACTCACTATATGTAACCGGTTCATAACCCAAATCACTATTAATTTTCATCACAGCTAGTCCGGTAGTTAATCCAAATATTTTAGCCTTAGGATATTTTTTGCGTGAAAGTTGAAAAATGGTTTGTTTAATCTGTTTTGCAACCCCACTCTTTCTGTATGCAGGAGCTACAATTAATCCGCTATTGGCAACAAATTCCTCGTGCCCCCACACTTCAATATAACAAAAGCCAACCCATGAACCATTTGGTTCAGTTGCAATAACCGCTTTGCCTTCTTCCATTTTTTGTGCTACATATTCTGGACTTCTTTTAGCTATACCTGTTCCCCTAGCTTTTGCAGAAGCTTCCATTTCATCAGTAATAGTTTGAGCGTAAAATGTATCACTACTATTTGCAACACGAACAATAATTGGTTGGTCCACTGTACTAAAAATTAAAAAGTAATCGAGAGAGTTATATAAAACGCAGTTTCGGAGAAATTTTCACTGATAGGGGCAAGTGCCAAGTGCTCGTCCTATCAGAACCCGCGTCGCGGCCTAGGCAATACCACAAAAGGAAAATTAAATAGTTCAACAGTAGTTGTGCTACTAGTAGTGGAATTATTATGTGTATTATTAACTGCCATTATTATTATGAATGGCGAAATTAAGAATCTTTACGATATAAACTGGTATTTTAAATTAATATAGCGCTAAATAACAGCCTTATTGACTAGTTTCTATTGACGAAACCCTCGGTTTTGCCCCCCCATACCAGGCGGTCTACCTCCAGGAAACATCTCCATCATCGGGTTTCTTTGCTGTTGACCCTGTGCTCCAAATTTTCTCAAATTATAGGTAAAGCTTACCATAAAATATCGAGCGAGTACTCTAGTTGATACGTCTTGTATGGTATTTCCCGTTACATTTCTTGAAATGCTCACATTTTGATTTAACAAGTCGAAGACATAAAATTTAATTTCGCCTTCTTTCTTTTTAAATAGTTGCTTCCCTATACTAGCGCTCCACAAAGGTATACTTGTATTGTACCCTTCAGTCCTTCCCACATTTTTAACATAACTAAAATCAGAAGAAAGTATCCATCCACTTTTTGTATAATAAGTAGGTTCAGCCGAAAAAGTTTGAGTAAAAAAATCTCCATTTTGCTCTGGCTGCAACGTATACCTTGCAAAAGAGAATAAAGAATTAGAGGAAAAGTTCATGTCGAAATTATCTTTCAAATTGGTTGTCCACCTTGCCGTAAATCCAGCAGTAGTATTCTTAGTATAGTTGCTCTTATTGTTAACCAAAGTTTGACTTTGAGAATTACCCAAATTCACAGTCAAGTTTATATTACTCTTCGGTTTTTTTAGCGGAAACCCATAATTAAAAATTCCGTTTACACTATAAGTGCCGCTAAGGTTCACTGGCTTTGTAACTTGAGTACCATTGGGTAAATAAATAGTTGAATTTTGAATATCATTATCAGTAAAACTTGCATTAATAAATGCAAATACTATTTTTTGAGTAAATAAATCGAAGGAATTATAAGTGAATCTAAACGAATGAATAAACTGCTGTTTTAGTTCTGGATTTCCCGTTCTAATATTTAATGGGTTGGAATTATCTATTACAGGCTGCAATTGAGCTGCGCTTGGCTGCCCAGTTCTTCCATTATAGAAAATTCGAAGGTTTTTTGTCTTAGAAAAATCATACCGAAAACTCATTGTCGGGAAAAAGTTTACAAAATTTTGAATAATAGAACTGTCTTTAGTAATATTCTTACTTATTAATTCGCCTGATTGAAATCCTGTTCCTAAACTTAAATTGTATTTAATTTTTTGAATTCTATAGCTCAGCGTAAATCTATTTGCATTAAAAGTATTTTCAAAAATATTAGTCAGATTAGGAACTACTACATCATACTGATTATTGTTTTTATTATAAGCAAAAGTTTTTGTTCCCGAATTATTAATATTAGAATTATAATTATAAATAAATTCGATTATCTGATTTCTACCAATAGGTTCTGTATAAGAAACTGATGCACCAATTGTTTTACCATCTCTATGAGTAATACCAATTTGATTAATAGTATCAGCATATGGAGCAGGACGATTAAAATAGTTGTTTATCGAATAGTTGGTATTGTTTCCATCATTAGTACTTTGTGCAGGGTTAAATGCTATAGAATAAGTTCTTCCTTTTTTAGAAAATTTATGGCGAAATGTAGCTTCCATACTGGCATTATATCCATCACTAATTCTGTCAGTTGATGCAGTAGAATTATTTAAAAATTTTGAAGACCCTTTTGTAGAAGAAGTAATTTGATCTGACTGTGATTCGGTATGTTGGAAACTAATATTTGGGCGAATAATCAATGAATTGCTAGAATCAAACTGATGTTCTATATTAAAATTGATACGATGATTTTGATTTTGAGTTATGGACTTCTGATCCGATATATTAAATATTGAAGAATCTGTAGAACCGGGAATTAAGTTTTGCGTATAGCTATTTTGATCGCGATATGTTTTTTGATCATTATAAAAATAGCTTCCAGAAATTTGTGTTTTCTTTCCCCAATCATCTTTATAATTCAAGCCTGCCGCCCAAGTATTTACTATACCTCCACCACTACCTGTTCCTAATAATCCTGCAATTGCAGAACCAATTCCTCCGCCACCACTACCACCTCTATTACCGCCGCCGCCAAAGGACCCGCCCCCTAAAGAACCTAATGCATCTTGTACACTAAAATTCTGCTTGTTTACATTATTACCTTGCCCTGTTAAGGTTAATTGCATGTCGCCATTAAAATGACTGAGATTAATACTGTTATCATACACTCCTTCATTTCTATCTGCACCTGCTCCAACAGTAGCTCTACCAAAGTATCCTTTTCGCTTGTCTTTTTTAGTGGTGATGTTAATTGTTTTTACACGATTCCCGTCGTCAAATCCAGTGAATGCACTTTGATCGCTTAACGCATCAAACACTTGGATTTTATCTATCATATCGGGAGGTAAATTTTTTGTTGCCAATTTTGGATCATCTCCAAAAAATCTTTTACCATCTACCAATACCCTTTGAACTGCTTCTCCCTGAGCTTTAACATTACCATCCTTATCAACTTCAACCCCGGGTAATTTTTTTAATAAATCTTCCATTACCGCATTGGGCTTTGTTTTAAAGCTAGATGCATTAAATTCAATGGTATCTTTTTTAATGGTTATTGGAGATTGAGTTACAGTTACATTACCCAAATCATTAGCCGATATTTTCATATAAATAGTACCAAGATCTATTAAGGTATTTGCTTTTGAAAATGTAACATTTTTAGAATAATTTTCGTAGCCTTGAAATTTTATCTGAACAATCATTTGACTTAATCCAATATTATCTATTGAAAAGCTACCATCTTGCTTGGCAAGCCCGAAAACCTCTAGCGTAGAATCTTTAGCATCTAATAAAGTAATTGAAGCATCTTTGAGCATCTGCTTACCAACAGAATCAATTAATTTACCTTTTAAAGTACCATTATTTTGCGCACTAATTATTACAACAATAAAGAAAAATATAAAAGTTAAAATTGGTTTCATAATTACTACTTTATAAAAACATCTAAAAATACAACATGGTATATTTCAAAAGAAAAACTTTAGATGAATGGCAAGCTATTATGATAAACTGAAATATCGATTTAAAAATCGGTGAAACCTTTGGTATAAAAGGAGAATCGGTAACAATTGATTGCAAATCGGAATACTGAATAATTTAATTAACTAAACAAGTACTCAACATCTTCTTTAGTAAGGGTTTTTATAAATCCTTCGTCATCAGTTATTACTTCACGAGCAAGATTGCGTTTACGTTCTTGCAATTTTAATATTTTATCTTCTACTGTATCGGTACAAATCATTCTGTAAGCAAAAATATTTTTTGTTTGCCCGATTCTATGTGTACGGTCTATCGCCTGTTGCTCTACAGCAGGGTTCCACCAAGGATCAACAATGTATACATAATCAGCAGCGGTAAGATTCAATCCAACACCTCCTGCTTTCAATGAAATTAAAAATACCCTACAATTATCATCATTTTGAAAACGTTGAATTGCACGCTCTCTTTCATTAATTGTACTGCTTCCATCAAAATATTCATAATCAACGCCAAGTTCTTTCATTTTTTCCTTTATTAATGCAAGCATTCCTAAAAATTGAGAAAAAACCAAAGCTTTATGGTTGCTAATATTTTCGGTGATCTCTCTTCCTAACTCTTCTAACTTAACAGATACATTCGGAAAACGCTCTTCTTCTTTAATTATAGCTGGGCTATCGCATATCTGCCTTAGTTTCATTAATCCTTGCAAAATGGTTAGCTGAGATTTTTGGATACCTTGGTTTTCAACAACACCTAAAATCTTATCGCGATAATCGTTTCTGTAAGCCTCATAAATTTTTCTTTGCTCATCACCCATTTCACAAAACAATACCATCTCTTGCTTCTCTGGCAAATCTTTGGCAACTTGTTCTTTTGTTCTACGTAAAATAAATGGATATAATAATTTTCTTAAGTGATCTTTCTGCTCTTTCTCTCCAAATTTATCAATAGGTATTGAAAATTCTTGCTTAAAAAATTCCATACTCCCTAGCATTCCTGGATTTAGGAAATTCATTTGTGCAAAAATATCAAAGGTATTATTTTGCAAAGGAGTACCACTCAAACATAATCTACTAGTAGCTTTTAACAAAGAAGCAGCCTTAGTTACTTTGCTTCCGGGGTTTTTTATTGCCTGACTTTCATCAAGTACAACATAATCGAAACTCACTTCCACAAATTGTTTAATATCACTTCTCAATGTTCCATAAGTAGTAATTATTACATCAATACTTGAATCAGCAATTCCTTCCTTTACCCTTAATCCACCATGATGAATATAATAGGTAAGTGAAGGTGTAAATTTTTTAATTTCATTTTGCCAATTGTATAAAAGAGTAGTGGGGCAAACAACAAGTGCTTTAAGTCTTTTATTTTCAGCTTTTAAATGATGTAAGAAACTGAGTGCCTGAATAGTTTTACCCAAGCCCATATCATCTGCCAATATTCCGCCCCATTGTACTTCTCGCAAATAATTTAACCATTGGAAACCACTTTCTTGATAAGGCCTTAACACTGATTTTAAATGTTCTGGGGCAGCAATAGGTTTGATTGAATGGTTGCCTTTTATTCGCTCATATTTCTCTTCTAATTGAAATTGCAGCTCTTCTTCATCACGCTGTAAATACAATTCTTCAATTACACTAAAATGATATTTGCTCAACTTCATATCACCAGCTTTTCCATCTCCAACCCTAAATAGCAATGAATACTTTTTAATCCACTCTTCTGGTAAAATACCTAAGGTACCGTCGGTTAGCTGCACAAATTGTTGCTTATTTAATAAAGCTTTTTTAACATCATCTACCGTTACCTTCTGTTCACCAAATTGAATTTCAATTTTAGCATCAAACCAATCGGTATTGCTACTAATAAATATTTTAGTAGATGGTTTTGCAGTATTAAACCTAAAGTTTTTTAAAGCTTCAAATCCAAATACAGGAATATTCATTTCCTTAACAGCATCAATAAATAAAAAAAACCAATTATTTTTTAATACATCTTTCCCTTTTAAAGCCAACACATTGGCTTCAACCGGTTTTACAAAGCCCGAATGCAATAACTCAATTCTGCGAATCTGCTCTTGCTCAAGAGCAATATTTCGATGAATTACTAGAAGCTTGTCGGCAATTGGAAAAAATATTTTTTCTTTATCTGAATTGGAAACATCGTATCCGCGGTAATTAAAAATTGGCTGAAACAATAAATATTCTCCTTTTTCTTTCAGCAAAATTTTCAAATCGGGCTTTGCGTCCTTAACTTCTTCTTTTTTTACATTTGTAAAATGAACCCCATACTCTTTAGAAAGCGGTAAGATAAAATCTTGTAATTGTTTAGTCCAATTTTCTGGTTCAATTACAATTTTACCTGTTGGAAGAAATTTTTCGACCAGCAAAATATCTTCCGGTCTTTTCCAAATGAAAAATTGTTGCTCGTGTTGAAATAAAAAGTGAGAGTCGTTAAAATTGTCGGAGATATTTAATTGGGCATTAGGCAACTTAATTCTACAATCAACTATATATTGATTATTGGTATAACTTATTTCAAACTCTGGACTAATAAACTGATCCGACAAACTAGCATGCTCTAAGTTAGCCGTAGTAAAGCTTTTATTGTTTGATAAGTGAAATACAAATGGATTACCATTTAATTCAGTAAATATTTTTTTAAATTTTGGATGTAAATATTCATTAATTAAATGCCTGGTTTCTTCAGGAAGCTCATCGTCGTGTTGTTGAATAATATTTTCCCAGATTCCGCTAAAAGGCGAGTTCCTATTCAAATACCTACTCACTTCTGATGGCATTAATTTCCGAATTTGTTGGAGCAACATTTTATCATCTTCAGAAAAAACTTCTGTATTTATAAACTTGGTAAGATCAAGTTTTACAGTTTTAGAAATATATTTACCATTTGCTTCATCAGCTTCACCCTGCACTAACTCAAACTGCGTATATGGATATTGTAATTGTTGAAAAGTAATTACTATTCCTAGCTTCATTATTGCAGGTAGTGGTTCGCTTAATGTTTCGGCTGCTGTAACCATCAATTCTGAGTGAACCGGCCTTAAATTAGCAATAGGATTAAGACTCACTCTTTTAATTGTTGCATCTAATACGCGCAAAAAAGGCTTGCCATCAGTATAAGTAAACTCGAATTTATTTTTTAGATCATCGTCTAAAGAATACCCATATAGCGCCAATAATTTATTTTTTTCTTTATCCCAATTTCGGATGCTATCAAAATATGCTGGTCCGTTATTTTTTAATAATTGAAGAAATACAATTACTTTATGAACACATAATGGATGATCAGTTTCACTGTTGCAAGTACAACTTGTATCGAAATTTCGCTCCTCATTTTTTTGTAATACAACTCTATGATTCTCCCCTTGAAAATCAACTTCGGCAACTACCCTTTCGTTTTTTGCCTCTATCAAATTAGCCGTGTTGCTCCTAAGATACTCTTGCCCTTTATCGTATGTTTCCGTTGAGGTTAACATTCTAAAAAGTTTTAAATCGAGTAGCTTAATTTTTACTACAGTATGTTTTTGATCGTATAAAGTTTCTTTATCGCCCAAAAGATTTTTATCCAACATGTCTTGCAAGTGAAACAAAGCGCCAGCTTTATGCCTGCACACTTCAGATAAGTTATATGGACAAGTACAGCGAAGTGAAAGGGTTTTAGGATCTTTAAACTGCTCAATATGCACTTTATAAAAAGTAACATACCCATCGTCTTTTACACGAAAAATTACATAGCCCATAAGTTCATCGTGTTCAATTAACTCCACGTTACCCAAAGCATGAATTTTTTTACCCCTTCGGATTACTTCTTCTGTTGCATTATTATATATATGTTTAACTAAATACGGTAGTGCCATGAGCTATCATCAGTCGAAAAAGACCAATTTGCAAAAGTAAAGAAAAGTAAATTGTTTACCTCAGCAAATTAAAGCTAATGTGGATGAAATGTTTGTTAATGGTAAAACTATCCAACAATAAGATCTCCATTTCGGTAAAATGGCAATACATTGGCTAAATCAGGGCTAACACAATACTCCAAATCTTTCTCTAACCCATATTGTGCCAACCGATGCCAATGAGTGGTATGCCTTATAAAAGATTTTATATCTTGTTTATGTTGAGAATAGATGTTTTCTGCCATTAAACTACTATCACAATGAATAGTAAATTGTTCCTTAACTCTTTCAATTACTGCTCCAGCAAATAAAGTATCTTCTAAATTAAATCGATCTTTCCAAGCGGAACAACCCAAGAAAACGTTTTTTTGTTGCTTTATTAAATGATCGCAAACAGCAGATAAATTTGGGAAAGAGCCAGTAATTACCTCTGATGCCCCAGATTGAAGTGCCATATGTAAAAGCTTTGTTCCGTTTGTGGTGGTTAAAATAAGTGTTTTACCTTCAATAAAAGTTCTTGGGTATTCGGCAGGTGAGTTTCCATAAGCTAATCCAGCTATAACTTTACCATCTCTCTCTCCAGCGGTAATACCACCAGTGATATTACCCAATTCAATACATTTTTCAACAGAATCTACTGGAATAATTCTGCTTGCTCCATTGTACAGTGCTGTAGCAATGGTAGATGTAGCTCTAAAAACATCAATAATTACAACTATACTTTCACTAACATCATATATTTCTAGTAATCGAGGAGATAAAATGGTATGTAGTTGTGGCTTTGTACTCATTGCCACAATTATAAGTCAAGTTAATTCTACTGAAGGATCCCAGCGTTTTTTTTCAAAATCAACTACTTGATCATTTACAACTTTAATTTTTTCTTTTTTTAGCAGTT
>JAYVRC010000489.1:0-3604 GCA_043776615.1 Sphingobacteriia bacterium | reverse complement strand
ATATTGCTTTGCCATTAACTGGTGTAATGGTATTTTTTATGGGTTTGATGAATATTGGAGAGAAAGCTGGAGCAATTAATTTTTTGGCAAGAATACTTAATCCTTTTATGAAAAGATTATTTCCAGAAGTGCCAGATAAACATCCTGCAATGGGACAAATGGTGATGAATTTTAGTGCCAATATGTTGGGATTGGATAATGCTGCAACTCCATTTGGGTTAAAAGCAATGGAAAGTTTACAAACATTGAATCCGAATAAAGAAACAGCTAGTAATGCTCAGATTATGTTTTTGGTATTGCATACAAGTGGATTAACATTAATTCCGCTCTCGATAATTGCCTATAGGGCTGGAGCTGGAAGCACAAATCCAACAAGCGTGTTTGTGCCATTAATGCTAGCAACTTCAGTTGCAACTATTGCTAGTATTATTATTACTGGTATGTATCAGCGTTTAAAATTTGATCGTGTGCTATTATTTTGGATTGGTGGAATTAGTACGGCCATTTTTTTATTTGCTATGTTTATAAATGGATTGCCATCTCAAAAAAATATTCCAACTCCTACTTTTTTAACCAAAGAAACCTTTAGCAATGTTTTAGGAAATATTATTCTCTTTTTAATAATAGCTGCATTTATTGTTGGTGGGTATTTAAAAAAAGTAAATGTATTTGATGCATTTATTGAAGGGGCAAAACAAGGTTGGGAAGTAATTATTAAAATCATTCCGTATTTAGTAGGAATGTTAGTTGCAATTAGAGTTTTTAGAGAGAGTGGAGGATTAGAAGCAATTATTAATGGCATTACTTGGTGCTTTACAGCATTGGGTGTAAGCAGTGAATTTGTACCTGCATTGCCTGTAGCCATTATGCGCCCGTTTAGCGGAGGCGGATCTCGCGGATTGATGTTAGATATTTTTAAAACACACGGACCCGATAGCTTTATTGGTCAACTAGCAAGTACTTTTCAAGGAAGTGCCGATACTACATTTTATATCATTGCATTGTACTTTGGAAGTGTGGGAATTAAAAAAGTTCGCTACGCAATTTGGGCTGGAATGATGGCCGATTTAATTGGAGTAATTGCAGCGGTGGGAATAGCGTATATATTTTTTAAGTAAGTGGTCTGAATAAAAGGCTATAATTCGGTAAATCTTCGCTTGGGTTATCAAATAATAGTAATTAGATATCTCAGAGATATTGTTAATTATGGAAACGATTAAAAAAGAAAAGACTTTTGACGCAGTAATAAAAGGTGTTGACTTTGTAATCTCAAGCGAGCCTTTGACATAAAAAGCTCGTTTAGGAATCAGTGAATTTATTCACAATTACAAAAATAATATAATGAGTAAAAAAATAAAGCAGTAAAAACTACAAAACAATTAAATGTTATGCATTAAAGGTGAAAGGTGAGTTGCAAATTTCACAACAAGGGCAATCAGCAGATAATATAGTTGCTAAAAGAGTTTTATTTCAAGAATTGAGAACGGTAAAAGGTGAGTAACGGATACTTTTATAAATGTTGTGTTCTATGATATGTATTAACCCCCTAAAGGACTAAATACAAAATGAAAAGAATTATATCTATTGATATTGTAAGAGGTTTGGTAATGGTAATAATGGCTTTAGACCATGTTAGAGATTTAATGCATATCCTTTCAATAAATGAAAGCCCAACAAATTTGACGACTACCTCTCCAATACTTTTTTTTACACGGTGGATAACCTATTTATGTGCCCCTATTTTTGTATTCTTAGCAGGCACATCGGCTTATATTTCATTAAAGAGAAGTGATAATATTGTTGCAACAAGAAATTTTTTATTGAAAAGGGGGGTTTGGCTGATTTTGATTGAATTTACCCTAGTAAATTTTGCTATATTTTTTGATATAGGTTTTAATACCATTCTTTTTGAAGTTATTGCTAGCACAGGCTTTGGTTTTATTGTTTTAGGCTTATTAATAAAATCACCTTCCAAGATATTAGGTCTTTTGGGACTAATAATCATTTTCTGCCATAACCTTATACCGTTCATTCCATTTGCAGCAAATTCAATTTTCAAAATTATTGTAATGCCATTTTTCAGCCCCACAGCAATCCCTCTTTTTGCAGGAAAAGTGTTTGTAATAGGCTATCCACCTATCCCTTGGTTAGGCATTATTTTAGTTGGTTTTGCGAGTGGGAAATTATTTGAGCTGCCTGATAAAAACAGAAATAAAATTTTTATACAAATAGGGGTGGGTGCATTATTTTTATTCACTGCAATTCGTGCCATAAATATTTATGGCGACACGTTTAAGTGGGCATCACAAAAGAATTCATTATTTACTTGGTTATCTTTTATGAATGTTACCAAATATCCGCCATCGCTTGTTTTTTGTTTGGTTACATTGGGAATAATGTTTTTACTGTTAGCTTACGCAGACCAGTTTAGTTATAAAGTTAAAAGGCTCTTATTGGTTTATGGCAAAGTGCCTATGTTTTACTTTATAGTACATTTCTATCTAATACACATAATAACCCTTTTCATGCTTTTTTTGCAAGGCTTTGATTTTTCGCAAATGGAATTTTCAACTGGTACTTTTGGCAGACCAAAAAATATTGAAAGTGGTGTGCAGTTATGGGCAGTTTTTTTAATTTGGGCAGCCGTTGTAACTGTTCTTTATAAACCTTGCCTTTGGTATGGCCAATATAAAGCAACCAGTAAAAAGTGGTGGCTGAGATATATTTAACTACACATTTTGAGAGAACTAAAAAGTTCAAATAAAGTTGGAGATGCTTGATCTAAAAAAAAAGCAGCAGTAAGATTGAACTTACTACTGCTTAAAATGGAATGTTTTTTTCGATTTTAAAAACTCACTTCAAACCTCATAAATACATATCGCCCGTTCATTCCTAGCTGGGTAACTCTTCTAGAATAATTGAACTGGTTATTTGACGAAACACCATTGTTATTTGCAATTCCAGCATCTTTTGCAGATCTGCTTTCAATAAATGTGTTGTATGTAGCACTAGTTGGAACAATATCCAATCGGTCATAACGACCATTAGAAGCTGTTAATAAATCTGAGTATACATCTAATAAATTATTAGCACCAGCAGATATTCGTATAGCTTTGGATAAACTATAACCAACAGTTAGATCGGTGATAACTTTCGCGTTTAATTCCTGTCTATAAAACCACTGAGTACCCAGAGCAGCTGCTAAAGAAGCGCCTTCTAAATGAACCACTTTGCCAAAATAAGTATTGCGAATCAACACATTGAATTTATTGATTTTATATGCAATAGAAAGATTGCCTTTTACTTGTGGGTTACCTTCAATTAATGTGGCTTTGTTTATTGGACTCATATATGTGTGTTCTCTACCCTTCAGTTGAGTTGAGGACTTTACATCACCTAAAATTTCACGTTTCGAAAGGGTAGTAGCTAATTCAATCTTTAAAGATTGGCTTGTAGGCATTTTAAAACTATAGGTTGCAATTGCATCAATTCCAGAGGTACGTAAATCGATAGCATTAGTCATGAATACCGCTCTAGATGCATTGTTAGCAAGTAAAATATCATATATCTGTTGCTCTTGCGGTGTTCCTCCATTTCTGCCAGC
>JAYVRC010000488.1:0-14294 GCA_043776615.1 Sphingobacteriia bacterium | reverse complement strand
CTGTTATTGCATAGCCCATAAATACACCAATGATTGAGAAAAATATTTCAGTTAGTACAATGAATGGTTTACTTAAACTATTAAACTGCAATACAAGTATCAAAAAGATAATGAGTAGTGCAGAAACCATCGACATTCCTAGGAACGACAATGTTTCGGCTTGTTGTTCACTTTCTCCAGTTTGTTTTATTATAACATCTGCTGGTATAGGTGTTTTTGTTTTAAAGTCTTCAATTATTTTCTTTAAAGAAGCATTAATTACTGGCGTTAAAGAAGGATCTGTAACGTTTGATTGAATTTGAATGGTACGTTTCAAATTCTTTCTTTTAACACCACCAGTGGTATTGGTGTAATCAACTTTTGCAACACTATTTACTGGAATTTGCTTAATTGCCCCCGAATTAAAATCCCTAAAAACAATCCGCATATTCATTAAATCACCAATATTGTTTCTTTTTAAATCTTGGTACCTTAATTGAATTTTGTAATCATCTTCTCCATCTTTTAGTTTACTTACTTCTTTTCCAAATACGGCAGTTCTAAGCTCCATTCCGATTTGAGCGGTGCTTAATCCTTCAGCTAACGCTCTTTCTCTATCAATAATGATGGAAATTTCAGGATTATTCAAATCCACATCCATTACTAAATTCTGAACTCCATCAACACGATTGGTATCTAAGTGATTTTGTAAATCATAAGCAACTTTTGCAATTGATTCGAAATTATCACCAGTAATTTCAATATTAACTGGAGGATCAGTTGGAGGGCCAGCATCTTCTTGTCCAACTTCAATGGATGCACCTGGTATACCCGTCATTTCTTTTCTTATTGAATTAAGATATGGAGCACTGCTCTTACCATGTCTTTTTTCAAATTCAACAAATGATATTTGTATTCTTCCCAGATTAGATTGGGCACTTCTATTATTATCTCGAGGATTATTAGCGCTTACTGCAACATTAGAGATAACGCTTTCAACAATACTTCCGGGTGCTTCGGGCTTATTATCGCCTAAAATTTTATACACCCTGTTTTCTAGTATCCTTACAACTGAATCTGTTTTTGATGCCTTTGTGCCAATTGGCATTTTCAAATAAACATAAACAAATTTTGGATCGCCACTAGGGAAAAACGGTTTTGGATTATTTCTTAAAACCAATAAGAAAAGAGAAATAGGAAATAACATAAATAAACCTACCATTAACCAACCTGGCCTTGTTCCTTGTAAAATCCAACGAAGCAATGTTTCATACCTATTCATAAAATTAGGCAATGCCTTCTCTTGAAAATAATGAATGATATTACGTAGTAAATAACGCTCTAGAATAATTAATAAATCTATAAAGATTAATAAATTTCCAAATCCATGCCAACCTGCTAAATTGAATAATATACCAAATGCAGCGAAAGCCCAAAACCCCCATTTCTTAAATATTGCATTTTTGGGTTCTTCAAATTCTCTACCTTCTGGTTTCATAAAACTTACTGCAAAAACAGGATTAATGAAAAAGGCAACAATTAAAGAAGCAGTTAAAGTTAAGATCAACATTGTAGGCAAGTAAATCATAAACTTACCAATCAATCCTTTCCATAGTAAGAGTGGAAAAAATGGTGCCAATGTAGTAGCCGTTCCTGCTAATACAGGAATAAATACTTCCCCAGCAGCTTCTTTGGCAGATCTTGTAATTTTTACTTTGCCGTTATTGTATATTCTATGGGTATTCTCAATTACTACTATGGCATCATCAACAATAATTCCCAAACCAAATAGTAAAGCAAATAGTACAATAAAATTTAAGGTAACACTCGACCCTACAATATAATCTGCTATTGGCAAGAAAAGGAATGATACAAAAACAGATAATGGCACACTTAGAGCCACAAAGAAGGCATTGGTAACACCCATAAAAAACATTAGAATAATCAATACCAAAATAAAACCAATAATGATGGTATTGACCAACTCATTAAATGAAGTTTTGGTTTGGTTACTTTGATCACCTGTAATAACAACTTTTAAATCTTTAGGCAATTCCTGACTAGCCTGCATTTCTTCAACTATTTTTTTTACACCATCAGCAGTATTAATCAAATTTTCACCAGAACGTTTTACAATATTTAAGGTTACCACATTTAACCCTCCTAAACGAGCATAACTATTTGTTTCTTTTATAGTGTCTATTAATTGAGCAACATCTTTTAGATAAATTGGTGAGCCAGAAATATTTTTAAGGATGATATTTTGCATATCAAATGCACCAGTAAATTGGCCTTTTACTTTAATATTTCTTTTCATTGCACCAACTTCTATTAAGCCAGCACTTATGTCGCGGTTTTCATAACTCACAGCATTTTCAATATCTCTGAATGTAAGTTTTGCTGCTTCCATTTTTACAGGATCAACATTAATCTGAATTTCCCTTTCTGGCGCACCAACTATTTCTGCTCTACTAACTTCCTTCATCACTTCTATTCGATCTTGCATTTTATCTGCAAACTGCTTCAACTTAATGCCATCAAAATTGCCACTAATATTTACAAACATGATGGGCATTTCGCTAAAGGCAAATTCTTGCACATTGGGTTGACTGGTTAAATCGTTCGGTAAATCAGTTTGCGCTTTATCTACTGCATCTTTTACTTTTTGCTTAGCAATTTCAGTTTTTATATCTGTATCAAATTCAATTACAATTAAACTAAAATCTTGCTGAGAAGTTGATTGTATTTTATTAACCTTAGCACCACTAATAGCTTTCAACTGTTTTTCAATTGGCCTTGTAACAAGGTTCTCAATGTCTTTTGGAGAGTTTCCAAAATATACAGTGCTAATTGATATTGTAGGAACTACAATATCTGGGAACTGCTCTCTTGGCAATGTATTAAATTTATTTAAGCCATACAAAGAGATAATAATAGTAATGATATACACCGCTGTTTTATTATCAACTGCCCAACTTGTTGGCTTAAACTCTTTGAATTTTTTTGCTACTCCTTGAATAAAATTCATATAATAATATTTAAAGAAAATGATTTCATTTTCTTATCAAAAAATTTATTTTTTTATTACCCTAAGAACTTGACCATCGTAAATATTTTGGTATCCATCGGTAATCAATGACTCGTTTTGAGTAAGCCCAGATTTTACCTCAATTAATTGACCATACATTTCTCCAACAACAATTGATTTTTTACGTGCAATTAATTTACTAGCTTCTTGAGTAGCAACGTATACATATTTTCCTTTCTCGTCTGTTTGAACCGTATTTACAGAAATAGCAATTGCATTTGGCGCTTCATAGTCCTGAAATTTTAATTGAGCCAATTGATTAGGACGTATAGCAGGATCATAGGCAATTTTAACTTCAGCATCAAAACTTCTATTGTTGGCGTTGATTGTGCGACTAGTAGTAGCAACAGTACCGTTAATGGTTTTATTGGACTCGGGGAAATTAATAATCACTTTTGAACCCACTTTAATTTTGCTGCCATAATTTTCTGGAACCTGAGTAATAACTTTTAAAGCAGATGTGCTTACTAATTTTATTTGTGGTGTTGCTCCTGCTAAGCCAGCAAAAATTTCTCCGACCCTAACATTTAAGTCATCTACCACACCAGTAACATCAGCATAAATATTTGAGGCTCTTAGTTGTTCTTCTGCAACTTTAATTTGTTCTTCGCTTGCAGACAATTGCTTCTCAAGCGATTGAACCGTATTTCTTGCAGAAATATATTGAACTTCAGTTCCTATGCCTTCTTTCCATAAATTTCCTTGGCGTTGATAGATATCTTTTGCAAAATTTAGCTGTGTTTTTAAAGTTTCTAAGCTTTTTTGAGATGCAAGAACTGATTGCCTCATTATTGCATCATCTAGTTTTAATAGTAATTGCCCTTGTTTTACTTGATCGCCCTTTTTTACATAAATGGCCCTGACCTGTCCTGGCCCCATGCGAGGTGAAACATATGATACATTGTCGGAAGTAATGTTCCCCTGTAAGTCAATGTAATGTGAAAATGATTGCGTTGCAATAGCAGTTATGCCAACTAATTTATCACTGTTCGAATTGCTATTTGCTGTATCAAGTTTGCTAATTTCGCTTTGCAAGGCAGTCATCTTATCTGTAATTGAAGCTTGCTCAGTTTTTAATTTTTCTAAGGCAGCTTTTTTATCTGCCAATGAGTTTCCACTTTCTTTATTTCCACCGCAGCTTGCCATTATAAGTGATGTAGACGAAAGGATGAATATTTTTTTTATTGTAAGCATTTTTCTGATTTTTTAATTGAATGATTTTATAATTTACCTATTGCATTTAAGTAGTCTATTTTTGCAATAATTGCATCATATAAAGCGCTGATATAATTAGTTTGTGCGATTTTTAAATCTGTATCTGCAGCATTTATTTCTGTATTTGAACCTGTTCCAATTTCATATTTTTTCTTTGTTTGTGTATATACTCTTTCTGCCAGATTCATATTATTTTTTTGAGACGTTAATACAGTTATCGATGTATTGTATTTTAATCTTGCTTGTTCAACTGAATTGTCAATAGATAACTTTAAATTTTCTAATTGGTTATTGGTTTGCTCAAGATCAATCTTAGCTCTTTTTACTCTTGCGTCTTTTGCAAATCCGCTAAAAATTGGGATAGACATATTTACACCAATATTGGAAGAAGTAAACCAATCACCCTTGTTAAAAAAATCAAATTGATTGCGCTGTGCAATTTTACTATAGTTAGCACCTAAAGCTATAGTTGGCAAATAGCTCAATTGGTAACGCCTAATATTGTATTCATTCAATTGTTTTGCAAATCCTACATATTGAAAATCTTTTCTATCTTGGTATTGATAAGGGGCATCAATAGCTATTGTTTCATTTATTTTATTATAATCCAAGGTTTCTGTCAATACCAACGTATCATTGTAAGGCATTCCTATGAGTGTTTTCAATCCAATGTATCCCATCGAAATTGAATTCAATGCCTTTAGCTTTTCAGTTTTGATATTATTGAGTTGAACTTCTATTTTATCAATATCTAATTTTTCAACAAAACCGTTTTTGTATAACGCTTTGGTATCGGAATCTAGTTTTTCTAACCGTGTGATATTGGCATCTAAAATTTCTATCTGTGTTTTACTTGCAACCAATTGGTAATATATTTTATACACATTGGCTTTGATAGTTACCTCTGTTACTTCAGCTGCACTTTTTTGAAATTTGATTGCTGCATCTCTTGCTTGTAACCCTATAAAAACCTGACCATCAAATAATAACTGTTGCAATGAAATTCCTGCGCTGGCGCTCCATTTTGTTCCGAATTGAGCTTGAATAAAACCAAAATCACCGGGCATTTTAATTGGGTTGCCATTACCATCTTTTACGCCTTCATTTATCAATACTTGATAGGTAGCTGGCGATATAAAATTGGGCAACGAAGTTACAGCTACATTTGGAAAATGTTGGGTTCCAACAGATCCTGTTATGGTTGGTAAAGCTGATGCAGTAATTTCTCTGTTGGTTTGAATTTGTGATTGGATGTTCAATAAAGCATTCTTTACTTGTACATTGTTTTTAGTTGCATATTCCACTGTTTGTAAAACATTGAAGTCATACCGCTTATTTGTTTTTTGTGCTTGTAAAGAATTAATAATGAATACTACACCAATAAGTCTAACCATTTTGTAGTTTATTTTCATATCTGATCTTTTTTTCTTTGGTTCTTATATTTAGTAATTTGTTTCTGCCCTTTTACTGTGCAAATACCATGTAAAAAATGCTCCATCATTTCTGTTTCTATCTGAAACAATGTGTATTTATTGGGAGGGAATAATTCTGGATTAAACGCAATGAAAATACTTTCGATTCTAAATTTTGTTAAGATATCTGCATTAATATCTTCTCTATACAATTCTTGTTTTATACCAAGTTCAATATTCTCTTTGATTACTTTATACAAAAACTTATTTTTATGGTCGTTCATTTTTTTGAATGCAGCGGGATAGTACTTTTGCATTTCAAAAATAATTACAGGGTTCATGGTGCTCATCATTTCCTGCATCATATCTAGGGCTAAAAAAACTTCATGTACTGCATTTTCAGCTTTTAATTTGTGTCCAGCACATTCAACAACATCATTGTCTATCTCTCTTTGAACTACTGCATCAATTAAGGCATCTTTATCAGTATAATACTGGTAAATTGTTTTTTTGCTCACTCCTAATTTTGAAGCAATATCATCCATGGTAACATTCTTCAATCCGAAACGGAAGAAAAGCTCTTGGGCTTTTTCAGTAATTCTTTGCTCCATAATTTTATTATTGGAGCGCAAAACTACGGAAACTATTTATGTTACCAAAGTTTCCACAGTTTATTTGTATTATTTTTTTGTTAACGTGCTATTTTAAGGATGAGTGGCGAAATAGTTGCATCTTGCATTCATCATAAGCCATTAACTGCTTTATTTATGACATTCCGTGCATTTTTGAGACGATTACTCCAATACTTTTTTCAAGGTTTAATTGTACTTGCTCCAATAGGTATTACTATATGGGTAGTTATTAGTTTATTTAATTTAGTAGATAATATTTTACCCAATATTGTTCATACCATTGCCCCTTCATTAATTAAAAAAGATGTAGAAGGAAACCTCATTAAATTGCCAGGTCTAGGTTTTGTAGTTGTTGTTTCATTGGTATTAATAGTTGGTTGGTTATCTTCTTTATTTGCCGTAGGTCGTTTAGTAGCTTTACTAGACACGATATTGGAAAAGACCCCTGGGATTAAATTTATCTATTCTTCAGTTAAAGATTTTTTAGAAGCTTTTGCAGGTAACAAAAAGAAATTTGATAAGCCTGTTTTGGTTAATGTGGACTCACCAGAGGTATGGCGAATTGGTTTTATAACTCAGTTAAGTAGTTCCGATTTCGACTTAATTGATCATGTTACTGTTTATGTTCCTCATTCCTATGCTATTTCTGGTATTACTTATATGGTTCCTAAAGATAAAGTGAGGTTACTTAAAAATGTTAGCGCTTCAGATGCAATGAAATACACCGTTTCCGGCGGTGTTACTCATATTCATGACTAATACTTTTCTGCTTATTACCTTTGCACTATGGTAATTGCGGTAAACGCTATTTTTTTACAAAATAATTTGTTAGAAGGTTATGGTCATTATTCCAATGAAATCCTTCGCAGAATAGTACAATCTAACCCCGAGCATCAGTTTATTTTTATTTTCGATAGGCCATACAATAAGCAATTCATTTTTGCCAACAATATAACTGCTATTATTGTTGCACCTGCTGCTAGGCATATTCCTGCATTTATTTATTGGTATAATATCAGCGCAGCATTAGCAATAAAAAAATACAAGCCTTCAATTTGGATTCAACCTTATGGATTTTGTAGCTTAACAACATCAATTCCACAGCTATTGGTAGTTCATGATGTAGCTTTTAAACAAAGTAAAAATGAAACCTCTTGGCATCAACAATGGTTTTACCAATATTTCACCCCTAAATTTCTTAAAAATGCTACCAATATCATTACTGTTTCCAATTATTCAAAACAATCAATTGAGCAATCCTATCCCTTTACCAAAAATCGCGTAAAAGTTATACCGGGCGCCGCTCGTAAAGTCTTTAAACCAATTAGTTGGGAAGAAAAAGAACAGATCAAAGAAGCTTACACTGATGGCTTTGAATATTTTATTTGTGTTGGTGGTATTAGTCCACGTAAAAATTTAATCAATGTTCTCAAAGCATTCTCCCTCTTTAAAAAATGGAATAAAAGCAATATGAAACTGGTTTTTGCAGGAAGATTAGCCTGGAATTATCAGGAGTTCCTCGAAAAGCTAAAATCCTACAAGTACAAAGAAGATGTAGTTTTAACTGGCTACTTATCCGATGATATACTCCAAAAATTAACTGCTGGCGCATATGCATCTGTATATATGTCTACTTACGAAGGGTTTGGCTTGCCAATTGTAGAAGCTATGCAAGCTGGCGTTCCAGTAATTGCCGGTAATAATACCAGTATGCCAGAAGTTGGTGATGATGCGGCTTTATATGCCGATTCACTCGATCCCATAAAAATTGCCGAACAAATGCAACTGTTGTATAAAGATGAAAAATTGCGCGAAACCATCATTAATAAAGGCCTGCAAAGGGCAGAAAAATATAATTGGGATCTAACTGCTGCATTATTTTGGGATGAAATAGTAGCAACAGTTAAGCTTTCGTAGTAATTTTGCCGTCTTAAAATAAATAAATGAAACAATCGAATATTACAGTTGACATTATTTTAGATGAGCAAAAAGTTCCTCAAAATATTCAATGGTCGGCCTCAGATAGTACTGCAGATTTAAAACAAGATGCAAGAGCAATGATGATGACTTTTTGGGATGCAGCAGATAAAAGCGCATTGAGGATAGATTTATGGACAAAAGACATGATGGTAGATGAAATGGCCGATTTCTACTATCAAACATTGATGGGTATGGCAGATACTTTTTTGCGTGCAACCCAAAACCAAGAGCTTACAAATGAAATGAAAATGTATGCAAAAGAATTTTATAAAAAATTCAGGGCAACTCAATTAACCAACAATAAATAAATTACCATGAGCTTAGAAGAAAAAGTAATGCAATTAATGAAAGAAGCCATGAAAGCCAAAGATGAAGCGCTTTTAAGAGGTGTTAGAGCTATTAAAGCAGAAATAATCAAAGCTAAAACCGAACCAGGCGCTAATGGAATAATTTCCGAAGATGGAGAAATGAAACTCCTGCAAAAAATGGTGAAACAACGTAAAGACTCATTATCAATATTTCAAGCACAAAATCGTGCAGACCTTGCCCAAAAAGAGGAAGAAGAAATAGAGGTACTCGAAAAATTTCTGCCAGCACAGCTTTCAAAAGATGACTTAGAAAAAGAAGTTGCAGCAATTATTGTTGCAGTTGGAGCTTTATCAATTCAAGATTTAGGTAAAGTAATGGGATTGGCCAGCAAACAATTAGCAGGTAAAGCTGATGGTAAAGCAATTGCCGAAGCTGTTAAAGCGTTATTGAATAAATAAACGACTTTCATGGTCATAGATATTTGCTTGCTCGCGCTTTTAATACTTGCAATTTTTAAAGGAATAAAGCAAGGACTAGTAGTAGCTGTATTTTCTTTTTTTGCTATTATACTCGGGTTGGCAGCAGCTGTTAAAATGAGTACATTGGTAGCAAAATGGTTATCTGATACAATTAATATTCATGCTGGTTGGTTACCCTTTTTGGCTTTTATACTTATAATTATTGTAGTTGGTTTAGTAGTCAGAATTTGCGCGACCGTTATTGAAACTACACTTCAGTTTTCTATGCTAGGGTGGTTAAATAAATTGGGTGGAATAATATTATACTGTTGTATTTATGTTACTATATTTAGTGTATTGATATTTTATTTAGCTCAATTACATTTGCTAAAACCACCTGTAATTGCTTCATCAAAAGCATATCCTTATATTCAAAATTGGGGCCCTAACATTATCGATTTATTTGCAAAAATAATTCCAATTTTTAAAGGGATGTTTGAGGAGCTAACAAAATTCTTTGATTCATTAAGCAAAAACTTTGCATAAGAAATAGTTACTAAAGCTAGATCTGCTTCCATTTGCCTTATTTTCAGTAATTTAGCAAGAATTGCTTCAACAAAATTGCATGGATTATACAATTAAATACGAAGATAAATTCAAATTTGTAGAGGAAGGCGAAGGAGAAACCTTGCTATTATTGCATGGGTTATTTGGTGCAATGAGTAATTTTGAGCCCTTGGTAAACCATTTTAGCAAGAAGTTTAAGGTTGTTGTTCCTATTCTCCCATTATTTGATTTAGATATTTTTCATACTTCTGTAGGTGGTCTGGAAAAATATGTTCAAAAATTTATAGAAGCTCGAGGATATAATGATATTCATTTATTGGGTAATTCATTGGGCGGCCATGTAGCATTGGTGCATATTTTAAAACATCCTACTCTTATCAAAACATTAATCTTAACAGGAAGTAGTGGATTGTTTGAAAACGGTATGGGAGATAGTTATCCTAAACGCGGCGACTACGAATATATCAAGAAAAAAACGCAGCTTACATTTTACGATCCAGCAATGGCTACAAAAGAATTGGTAGATGAGGTATTTGAAATTACTGTAAGCAGGGTTAAAGTAATTAAAATTATTGCATTGGCTAAAAGTGCTATTCGTAATAATTTAGGAGAAGAATTAAATCAAATTAAACAACCTACTTTGTTGGTTTGGGGTGAAAATGACATCATCACACCTCCATTTGTGGGTAAAGAATTCAACAAATTAATACCTAATTCTGAATTGCATTTTATCGACAAATGCGGGCATGCTCCTATGATGGAAGTTCCAGAAGAATTTAACCAAATTTTAGATGGATTCTTACAAAAGCATTCAACTAAATCAGGTGCTAATTTGTAGAGATAAAAACCTTACACTGGTTTATGCTTATATCTCAATTATTAAATACCGGATTCCCTTCACTTAATATTGCTGACAAAGCATCTTTTGCGCTGCAGTTAATGGACGATTATGATGTATTGCACTTGCCAGTTTTAAGCAATGATAAGTTTGTAGGTATTGTAGCTAAAGACGATTTGTTAGACGCAGATGAAACTGATACACATTTATCTTCTCCAGAACTACTTCAACAACTTTCTATAAAAAATGAAGAACATTTTCTTGGCGCATTAAAATTAATAGCAAATAACGAGTTGACTTTATTGCCCGTTGTAAACAATCAAATGGAGCTAGTTGGAGTAGTGTTGTCAAAAGATTTATTTAAAACCGTGACTTTATTTTTGGGTATAGAAGAAAAAGGTGGTTTAATAGTATTAGAAACCGATAAGCGAAATTTCTCTTTTGGAGAACTGAGCCGTTTAGTAGAAACCAATGATTCTTATATAACACAATTGAATACTTATACCGAAGCTAGTACTGGATTACTGGTAATTACGTTAAAAATCAATAAAATTGAAGTGTCTGATATTGTTGCCACTTTCCAAAGGTTTGATTATGTAGTGCGTTATTTTTTTGGGGAAGAAGAATATGCAAATGAACTGAAGGAAAATTATCAGCATTTAATTTCATACCTCAATATGTAAATCAATTCCATCGGATTAAATTATTATTATGAAAGTTGCAATATATAGTAGAGGATTAGATATTGAACAGGAAAATCCATTATTAATTTTATTAGAAGAATTAGGTAAGCATGATACCGAAATTTTACTGTTCAATACCTTAATGGAACAGTTTCATATTCCTGAACATCTTACCCAAAAACTCATTTCTTTCAGTGGATCCGATGATTTAGATGAAACCATCAACTGTTTAATTAGTTTAGGCGGCGATGGAACAATGCTCGATGCGGTTACATTGGTTAAAGAAAAAAACATTCCTTTATTAGGAATTAATTTTGGAAGACTTGGTTTTTTGGCAAGTATTAGTAAAGAAGAATTAGCCCATGCAGTTGATGCTTTGGTAAACCATACTTTTTTAATTGATAAAAGAACTTTAATTCACCTTGATTCAAACATGCCGCTGTTTACAGATGCGCCATTTGCTTTAAATGAATTTGCAATTTATAAAAGAGATACTTCACCTATGATAAAAATTCATACGTATATGAATGGTGAGTTTTTAAATACTTATTGGGCAGATGGACTAATTGTTGCAACACCAACAGGCTCTACAGGCTATAATTTAAGCTGTAATGGTCCCATTTTATTTCCAGATTCTTCTAGCCTTGTTATTACTCCAGTAGCACCACATAATTTAAACGTTCGTTCAATTGTAGTTCCCGATAACAATGTTATTTCTTTTGAAGTTGAAGGAAGGGCAGATCAATTTATTTGTGCAATGGATGCTCGAAGAGAAATTGTTCCAAAAACAGTGCAACTGGCCATTCGAAAAGAATTATTTGGTGTTAATTTAGTTCGATTAAATGAAAATACTTTCCTCTCCACGCTGCGAACTAAGCTTACTTGGGGTCTAGATAAAAGAAATTAACATTTTTGGTAATAAAATTTGATGGTATTTTACATATCAAAAACTAGTATGGGTAAGAAAGTAGGTATGATATTTTTTATAGTTTGCTCTTGGTTTACTACTAAAGCACAACTGATGGAAAGTTTCGTTCATACTGGTGAACTTGGTATTGGTGTTGGTGTTGGGCATTATTTTGGTGATCTTAATCAAGATGTAAGAATTAATGTACCTAAATTGGCTTTTGGAATATTCTATAGAAAACAGCTAACCAACTATATCGGGGTAAGATTATCTGGTGAATATGCTTTTTTAGGATATTCCGATGTGTATAATTCCAACCCAGTATTAAGAACAAGAAATCTAAGCTTTAATACCAATATTTGGGAATTTAGTGTTTCAGGCGATTTTAATTTCTTTCGCTTCCAACCAGGTTTTGAAGGATATAATTTTACCCCCTATATAGGTTTGGGCGTTGGAGTTTTTAGTTATGATCCATATACATATTTGAATGGAGAAAAATTCTTGCTAAGGCCATTGGGTACTGAAGGACAGGGAAGCGCTTTATACCCCAATTTAAACCCATATAGCGCAACTGCCATGAGTATTCCCTTTACTTTTGGAGTTAAATATGCTTTAAGTACGCGCACCAATTTTTTTGCAGAAGTAATATACCGCTTTACCAATACCGATTATTTAGATGATGTAAGCGGACTTTATGCGCCAGATGCCTTTCCGCCCTTGCCAGATGGTTCATTATCTCCAGCTTTTTTATTACAAGACCGGAGCTATGAAACTGGCTCATCAATAGGTACAAAGGGAAAACAACGCGGTTCTAGCCTAAAAGCCGATACCTTCTTAACCCTAAAAGTGGGTATTTCTTTCAATTTGCAGACCTACAAATGCCCTACAAATTAAATTGTATTGTTTTAATTGCATTTAAATCGGCAAAAACCACTGATTTTGTTAATTTCGCAGCCTAAACAACCTGCATGGTTCAAACTGAAGACCTTTTGCCAAAAATAAATAAGCAGCGACTACCTAGTCATATTGCCATTATTATGGATGGAAACGGACGTTGGGCTGAAGAAAAAGGGCAGGAACGTTTATATGGTCACTTTCATGGAGTTGAAAGTGTACGTAATATTGTAGAAGGTGCTGCAGAATTGGGTATTCAATACCTAACCTTATATGCATTTAGTACAGAAAATTGGGATCGGCCACAACCAGAAGTAGATGGACTGATGAGCTTATTGGTAGATACCATACATAAAGAAGTGCCAATACTCAATAAAAATAATATTCGATTGCATGTTATTGGAAACCTTGATTTGTTGCCACCTTTTGCAGCTACCGAATTACAAGAAGCTTTACAATTGACCCAGCAGAATACAGGCCTGAATCTTATAATGGCATTGAGTTACAGCAGCAGGTGGGAATTGGTAAATGCAGTAAAAAACATAGGTATCGACGTAAAAGCAGGAAAAATTGATCCAGCAACCATCAATTCCGAAATTTTGGAGCATTATCTTAGTACCAGTGAGTTTCCAGATCCAGAACTAATGATTAGAACGAGTGGCGAGTATAGGATTAGTAATTTTTTATTGTATCAATTGGCCTATGCTGAGCTTTATTTTACCAATACAAGATGGCCCGATTTTAGGAAAGAAAACCTTTATGAAGCCATTTTAGACTATCAATCGAGAGAGCGGAGATTTGGTAAAACTGGAAAACAAATTCAGGTTTAACAAACAGTTTTCATTATTCGGGTTAATTTGCCCACCAATTTACCAAATTAATTGCTAGAACTAACAGAAACGGGATGCAGAAAGTGTTTAAATTATTATTGTTCGCCTTAGTTGTTTTATTTAGTACTCAATCAGCTTTTGCACAGCAAACATCTAGCGGAGATACTTCTATTACTTCAATAGAAGCCGACCTGATTAATTTATTTAATCAGAAAACCCAGAAGAAATATAAAGTTGCAAATATTAAAGTAACAGGTAATCGTTTTTTTGACGAAAATTTATTGATCTCAATTTCAAGTATTAGTGTTGGTGATGAAATTGCAATTCCGGGAGGCGACAATTTTTCTAAAGCAATTACAAAACTTTGGGCCCAGAATTATTTTAGTGATGTAGAAATTTACATTACCAGACTTCTAGGCAAAGAAATTGATTTAGAAATTGTAGTTACAGAAAGACCAAGATTGTCTAACTTTTATTTTACAGGAGTTCCTAAAAGTCAGTC
>JAYVRC010000487.1:0-3617 GCA_043776615.1 Sphingobacteriia bacterium | reverse complement strand
TGCTAAAAGAAATACATCATACGCAAAAAAAAGATGCTCCAAGTGGTACAGCAATCACATTGGCAGAACAAGTGCTTAGTAATTTAACAAGAAAGGACAAATGGTTAAATGAAGCCCAGACTATCAATAGCAAAGAAATAGCCATTTTATCAGAAAGAATTGATCCAGCGCCAGGCACTCATCATGTAAAATACAGCTCTACAATAGACAATATTGAAATCATTCACACTGCGCATAATAGAATAGGATTTGCTGGTGGTGCAATAAAAGCAGCTGAATTTGCTGTTGGCAAAAAAGGAATTTTTGGAATGAAAGAAGTTTTGGGATTATAATTTTAATGAGAACCCTACTTTAACATTAAACGCGTTAGAAGCAGCAGTATTGATAGGCTGTTGCCAATAGCTCTTTGTTAATTGTAGTTCCAAACCAAATAATCTAACACCACCTCCAAATTCATAAATCATATTACTGCCATTTGTACTTGCATCTGAATAGCTTTGTATAGCTGTTCCAATATTTCCCATTAAAAACAATCTTCCCAATAATACATATTGCCTTAATCCAGCTTTAATTGAGGTTACATTTAAATCTCCAGCCAAATTTGAAGCAGACGCCCCAAATCTTTGATAACCTAAAGTTCCCATAACCATGGTTGATCCGTAACCTAACCCAGCTCCTGCTTCAACACCTATACCTGCTTTATTTGAATTATTAAATGCGTCATTTGAGGGTGTAGCATAGTTGGCATTTGCAATTAATTGTAAATGAGGCAGTTTTAATTGTGCAGATACATTTGAGTTTACAACTAAAATTAAAAAAGATAGTAGGATATACTTTAAGAATTTGTGCATAATTTTAGTTTATGCAAAGAAACAATAATTGTGAGATATAGACCGATTAATAAATGTTAAACACACATTATGTTATCTAAAAAAACACAGTATGCCCTAAAAGCGCTGGCATATATGGCTGAACAGCAAAATGCTGGCCCTTTTTTAATTGCAGAAATAGCCAAGCAGAAAAAAATACCAATAAAATTTTTAGAAACCATATTATTGCAATTAAGAAAAGCTGGAATTTTAAATAGCAAAAAAGGAAAAGGAGGTGGCTATTTTTTTAATCAGGAACCTACCGTAATTCAATTATCAACTGTAATGCGATTGATTGAAGGTCCTATTGCTCTACTTCCATGTGTTAGCCTAAATTTTTATAAAAAATGTTCCGATTGCAATGAAAAAAAATGTGGACTTAATAAAATAATGAAAGAAGTAAGAGACAATACATTATCTATTTTAGAAAACAGAACAGTACAAGATTTAGTAACTAATAATTAAATAATCAATATGAAAAAAATAATCGCAGTATTATTACTATTACCACTTTTATCCAATGCTCAAAGTTTAATTGGTGGGAGTAATATTTTAAAATGGAATTTATCTTCATTGGCCCTGAGAAATTATCATTTTACTTATGAACGACATATTTTTAAAAACGTATCCCTATCTGTAAGTTATAGGACTATGCCAAAAGGACCAGTACCTTTTCAAAAAGAATTAGAAAGCTATATCAATAGTTCAGAAATAAATTTCGATAACTTGCAAATGGGCAACACCGCAATTACACCTGAACTTAGGATCTATTTTAATTTAAAAAAAATGAAAGGTTTTTACATTGCACCCTATGTTAGAATTGCAACTTTTGATTTAAGTGCACCAGTAAAATACACTACAAATGCAACTGTTCCTGCAACTACCAAGGAAGCAATTTTTAATGGGAAAATAAATTCTACCAGTGCTGGAATAATGATTGGGTATCAATTTCAACTACTAACTAAATTGGTACTCGATTTTCAAATAATTGGTGGTCATTATGGAACAAGCAAAGGAGACCTCAATTTTGCAGCACCTTTAAACTCATTTGAACAACAAAATTTAAGAGATAATTTAAATAAAATTAACGCTTCTCCTTTTAAGTTCACCAGCACTGTTAATGCAAATGGCGCAACTATCAATACAGATGGACCATGGGCGGGAATTCGTGGGCTTAATATCGGGCTTGGGTTAAGATTTTAAATACTTAAATTTTCTAACATATCAACTGTCATCTTATCTAAATCATATTGGGGCTTCCAGCCCCAATCTTTATTGGCAACGTTATCATCAATACTTTGTGGCCAACTATCTGCAATAGATTGCCTGTAGTCAGGTTTATATTGAATTGTAAATGCTGGAATATGTTTTTGCAATGAGGCAGCTATTTCTTTGGGTGAGAAACTCATTCCTGAAACATTGTAGGAGGTTCTTACAGAAATTTTATCAGCAGGGGCATTCATCAATTCTAATGTAGCCCTAATTGCATCTGGCATATACATCATAGGTAAGTAGGTATCTTCTCTTAAAAAGCAAGTGTACTTTTTTGATTCCAAGGCTTCCAAATAAATTTCTACCGCATAATCTGTAGTTCCTCCACCAGGTGCAGATTTATAACTAATTAATCCAGGGTACCTTAAACTCCGCACATCTACTCCATATCGCTGATGATAATAATTGCACCAAAACTCACCCGCATATTTGCTAATTCCATAAACAGTTATTGGTTCTATTACTGTTTTTTGTGGACAATCGATTCTAGGAGATGTTGGACCAAATACAGCAATACTACTTGGCCAATATACTTTATGTAGATTTTCTTCTCGTGCGATGTCCAACACGTTTAGTAACCCTTGCATATTTAAATGCCAGGCCAAATTAGGGTTCTTTTCTCCAGTAGCCGATAAAATGGCAGCCAACAAATAAATCTGTGTGATATTCTGACGAATTACCTGAACATGCAACATTTCCTTGTTCATTACATCTAGACTAACATATGGACCAGTTCCATGCAATAAAGGGTTCTCTTCTCTCAAATCGGATGCTACAACATTGTTATTACCATATTGCTTACGAAGTGCTAAAGTTAATTCAACACCAATTTGTCCTGATGCTCCAATTACTAAAATCTTATCTTTTCTAGATGGCATATTCAATCGTTTAGAAAGGCAAAGAAACGGAAAAAAGATTATAGTAGTTAGAACAAGGATATAATCAGTTTTATAGTTTTAATGAACAGCTAATTGAAGTTATATTTAATTATCTTGCATGCTAACAAAATATCATTAATATGCTCCCTTCATATTTAACTGATTTATTTAATAAGCAACAATACAACATCAATTCATTTTTTTTAATTGCAGGGCCTTGTGTTGTTGAAAGCGAAGAAATAGTTATGGAAATTGCAGATACCGTTTATACTGTTTGCAAAAATTTAGGAATACCATATATATTTAAAGCGAGTTACAGAAAAGCCAATCGTACAAGCGCAAATTCATTTACTGGTATTGGAGATGATAATGGCTTATCGCTTATAAAAAAAGTGGGGGATCAATATAATTTACCAACCACTTCAGATATTCATGCTCATGAAGAAGCAGCAATTGCGGCTCCTTTTATTGATATTTTACAGATACCTGCATTTTTGTGTAGACAAACAGATTTATTATTAGCAGCAGCCAATACCAATAAAATTGTAAATGTAAAAAAAGGTCAATTTTTAAGTGGCGAATCGATGCAGTTTGCAGT
>JAYVRC010000486.1:0-3631 GCA_043776615.1 Sphingobacteriia bacterium | reverse complement strand
AACTATTTAACATGTGTGAATTATTTCATGCATTACCTCGAGCGGGCGGAGTATTAGATCAAAGTCATTACCATATGGTACTACTAAGAGCAGTAGCAAGAGCTAGGGCAATAGAGCAAGAAAGAAAACATCCGAGTAAATAAGAAGAAAGGTATACCATGGCTATAACACGTAGCGAAATGTATATGATTCTTCGTGCTCGCGATGAAGCTTCTATGGTATTACGTAACTTTAGTAATAATATGAGATTAGCAGGCAAAGAAGTAGATGCAGTACAAATGGCTTTGTTTGGTAGAGGTCGTATGATGGCTACCGCAGGTGTAGCTATGGGCGTATTAGGCTTTATAGGCGTATCAGCTTTGAATAAATTAACTAATGCAGCAATTGAATATAATTTAGCTGCAACAACTACTTTTACTCAGGTAGATAAATTAGGTATAAAGTTACAAGATTTGGAACAAATAGGTTTAGATGTTGCTAAAGCTCTACCTGTAGCTTTCGATGAAATACAACCAGCTTTATATGACATCTTCTCCTCGATGGATGTCAATAAACAACAATCGGCAGCCCTACTAATGGGCATAGGTAGGGCTGCCGTTGCTGGTCAAACAGATATGCAGACTGCAGCTAGAGGTGCAATTGCAGTTCTTAATGCTTATAAATTACCTGCTTCGCAAGTTAATAAAGTTAATGATACAATGTTTCAGTTGGTTCGTAAAGGTGTTGGTACATATCATGAATTTACTAGTGTAATTGGTCGAGCCGTACCTTCCGCAATTAAGGCAGGACAGAGCTTCGAAGATCTTGCAGGTATGATGGCATTTATGACTCGAGCAGGTTTAAGTACTGCTATGGCGTCTAACTCAGCTGCACGTGCATTAGATACACTTTCTAAGCCTGCTGTTATACTTAACCTGAAAAAAATGGGTGTTGCTGTTTATGATGCCAAAGGTAATTTTAAGCCTATGGTCGATATCATAGATGAATTGAAAGTTAAGTTTAAGGATATGGGACCTGTAATGCAGGCTATGAAGATGAATGAACTCTTTAAGGGTTCTGGTGCTAATATACAAACTATGCGCTTCTTAAGTTTAGCCCTAGCCGATACCACAGGTCAATATAGAGCTATGACAGAGTCCATGAAAAATTCTGCTGGTGTGGCTGATGAGGCATATAAGAAGATAGCTGATTCACCTGCTATGAAATTAAAGAAATTGACGAACTATTTCAAAGATATGCAAATTGCTATAGGCAAGTATTTGATCTTTATTAAAATGATATTCGTAAAAGTATTTAATTTTATGTTCAATGAATTTAATAAGTTACCTGAAGGCTTTAAGCAATTCTTAGCTGTAGGCGCTGCTGTAGTAACAACATTTGTTTTAGTTGGCGGCACAATACTTATGATCGCTGGCCTTATAAGAATGTTAATTATCCTATGGAAATTGATGATAGCTAATGCAATAAAGTCTGCATGGGCTCAAACAGCAGCTTTTGCTACTACAGCAAAGGCAGCAATTGTATCTACTGCCACACACGTAAGACTTTTTGCTGTTAGAGCAGCATTATACATAAAAGATGCTATTATTGCAATGGCATGGGCAATAAGAAGTACCGCTGCTTGGGTGATGATAAGTTATCAGGCTAATCTTTCTGCTACAGCGACTATAATAGCATTACTTAAAATACAGGCTGTTTGGGTAGCAGCACGAATTCGTATAGCAATTGAGGCAACTGCTATTGCAGCATCTTGGCTTCTTGCTATGGGTCCTGTAGGATGGGCGATACTTGCAGGTGCTGCGATTGTTGGGATAACAGTTTTGACTTGGAAGAGGATAACTAATGCTACTAAGAAGGGCAGTGCAGAAACTGCTGCCGCTGCAAAGATAGGTAATATGGGTTTTGCAAAACTTGGAACTAGGCCAATGACTAGGGGAGAGAGGCAAATTGCTCAAGCTAAAAAGAGTGCTGCTGAATATGCTAGGCAATTGGCAGAACTTGAAAAATATCTAGCATCCCTTGCTAAAGATCCAAAAAGAAAAAAGGCACCTAATGCAATTGCCGATCCAATTACTCTTCGTACTGCTACTTTGACTAAATCTATAAAGGCAGGAGCCAAGCAGCTTATAGATGCAAAGAAGTTAATGACTGAGGCATCTAAAGCTTTTGGTTCTAATAGCGATACCAAAGACTTATTAAGTAAGTCATCTTCATTACAAGCAGAGGTAGATAAATTAGGTAAGATGACTAAGCCACAATTAAAGAAGTTAGGTGTAGCTGGTATTCAAGCTTTGATTGATGGTATTAAGTCCAAAGAAGATGCCTTACAAAAAGCTATGGTTCAAATTCAGTATAAATTATTATTGCGTGAAGATATATTCCGTACAGCGTTAGCTAAAAAATCTGCTGGAGAGCTAAATGCAGGTATAGCAAGAATGGTAGGCGATCTAGGTAAAACTTCTTCTGGTGAGACTATTGCCTTTAAGATAGGTGCAGATGTAATTCAGGCTTATGCAAAAGGTATGGCAAGTATGGATGCTGAGGCTATGTTAGCAGCACGTAAGACTTTAGAAGATTCTATTGAATCTGCTTATCAGGCGACAAAAAGTCAGTTAGAGCAAAATGTTCAGGACCTTAAAGATAAGATGAAGAGTTATGCAGATTCAATATCAAGCGCTGTTAAAGCTGTATTTTCATTTGGCGATGCTTATCAAGGTGTTATGGATAAGGCAAAGAAGGCTTCTGAAGCATTAGCAGATACAAATAGAATTACATTGGAAAAAGTTCAAGCTGCTTATGAAATTGATTTAGCTAAAAAGCGCAAAACATTTGAGGATATAACATCAGCTGCAGAAACAATGGCTAATAATATCCACTCTGCTTTAGTTGGTGGACTTGACTTTAAGAAGGCTATTGATGATGCCAATATGGATGAAGTTTCATTCATGGATGAACTATTACTTCAAGCTGAACGAGCTACCTTATTCGGAGAACGTATTAAGAAACTTATTGCAGCTGGCTTAAATCCTTCAGCATTAAGTCAAGTTATATCTGCCGGCGCAGAAGCAGGTGGAATAATTGCTGATCAATTGCTCGAAGGTGGAGCAGCTACAATTAGTAAGGCAAATGCATTAGTTAAATCTGTCGATGATTTAGCTACAACAATATCTAATTCTGTAAATGCTTCTTATTATCAAACAGGTATAAATCAAGCTCAGGCAATTTTAGATGGCTTTATCGCTGGTAGTGGTCCTGATTCTCCTGCACGCTTAGCAATGATTGCAAGTATGGATGCTGCTGTAATTACAATGGCTAATACTATGGGCGATACTTTCTTGACTACTTTACAACTTAGCGCTGATGGTGTTACTGCCTATTCAGATAAGATTAAGCAGTTAATTGCTTTAGGTATTTCGCCAGAAGCCTTAACTGAAGTCCTAGCAGCTGGTACTGTTGCCGGTAATGCCATAGCAGATAGTTTAATTAAGGGTGGCGTAGATCAAGTTAAGAAGGTAAATGATTTAGTAGTTGCTGTAGATACGATAGCTACTACCATTGGATTAGATGCGGCAAAACATTTCTATCAAGCAGGTATTGATACTGCGCAAAAGATCTTAGACGGATTTATATT
>JAYVRC010000485.1:0-14354 GCA_043776615.1 Sphingobacteriia bacterium | reverse complement strand
TACTGCATTAAGTTAGCGGTCACTTTTACAGTATCTTTCATCATCTCTCTTACTGCATCTGCAATGCCTTGTGAATCATATGCACACTCTCTTTGAAGTTCTTTAGGTGTGCCATGTTCTACTAATCTATCTGGTATACCAAGAATTTTTACTGTTGCGTTATAATTGTGTTCATTCATGAATTCTAGCACGGCAGTGCCAACTCCACCAACAACAGTGCCATCCTCAACTGTTACAATTTTATTATACTTATTAAAAACTTCATGTAATAGATCTGCATCAATTGGTTTTACAAATCGTAAATCATAATGAGCAGGATCTAATCCTTGAGTTCTTAATTCTCTAATAGCTGCTTGTGCAAAATTGCCAGGGTGACCAAAACTTAAAATGGCTATTTCTTTTCCATCTTTTAATTTACGTCCTTTACCAATGGTAATTTCTTCAAAAGGTGTTTTCCATTCTGGCATTACACCTTCGCCTCTTGGATATCTAATTACAAAAGGATGATTGTTGCTATCCAATTGTGCAGTGTACATTAGGTTGCGCAATTCTTTTTCATTCATTGGCGCACTTACTACCATATTTGGTATACAACGCATATATGGAATATCATAACATCCATGGTGTGTTGGTCCATCTTCACCAACCAATCCTGCTCTATCCAAACAAAATACTACAGGTAGTTTTTGTATAGCCACATCATGCACTACTTGATCGTATGCTCTTTGCATGAACGAAGAATAGATATTACAAAATACCCTGAGCCCTTGTGTAGCCATTCCAGCACTAACTGTAACTGCATGCTGCTCGCAAATGCCCACATCAAATGCACGATTTGGCATTTTTTCCATCATGAATTTTAAGGAAGAGCCACTTGGCATTGCAGGGGTAACGCCCATTATTTTTTCGTTCATCTCTGCAAGTTCAATAATGGTATGCCCAAATACATCTTGGTATTTAGGAGCTTGAGGTGCATCAATCTTTTTCTTATAAATTTCTCCTGTTACTTTATCAAATAATCCGGGTGCATGCCATTTTGTTTGATCTTTCTCTGCTAATGCATATCCTTTTCCTTTAACTGTTACAATATGCAATATTTTAGGTCCAGGTATGTCTTTTAAATCTTTTAAAATATCTACTAGATTAGAAATATTATGACCGTCGATAGGACCGAAATAACGAAGTTTTAGTGCTTCAAATAAATTACTGCTTTTGCTTACTACACCTTTTAAACTAGCTTCTAACTTGCTAGCCATTTCTCTAGAGAAGTTTTTTCCAATTGGTAATTTGCCCATCATATTCCATACTTCATCTCGTACCTTATTGTAAGTTGGGGATGTGCTGATATCAGTTAAGTATTCTTTTAAAGCACCAACATTAGGATCGATGCTCATGCAATTATCATTCAAAATTATCAACACATCACTATCAGCAACTCCAGCATGGTTCATCGCTTCAAAAGCCATACCAGCAGTCATTGACCCATCTCCAATTACTGCAACTGATTTTCTATTTTCTCCGCGGTACTTAGCAGCCATTGCCATACCGAGTGCTGCCGAGATTGATGTTGACGAGTGGCCAACTCCAAAAGTATCGTACTCACTTTCTGTTCTTTTTGGGAAGCCACTTATACCATTGTATTTTCTATTGGTAGAAAAATTAGCTCTTCTACCGGTTAATATTTTATGACCATATGCTTGGTGGCCAACATCCCATACCAACTGATCGTATGGTGTATCGTAAACATAATGCAATGCAACACTTAATTCAACTACCCCTAAACTTGCTGCAAAATGACCACCCTGTACACTTACTACATCAATAATATATTGGCGTAATTCGTTACAAACTTGGTGAAGTTGGTCTTTTCCTAATTTTTTAAGATCAGCAGGGCTGTCAATTTTTTGTAATAATGGACCGGGTGTGAACTCCATGCAAGACTATTTAGATGGTAAAAGTACGATTTTAGGACTTAATTGCTTCCAATCTACATTAGAACATCCTATTAAGTCCGATGGTTCAACTAGTAATAACTATTTTTTTACCAAATAGCCGTCAATTTTACCATTAATCCTAAATTACATGGTAAGCGGCCTTGCTTATTTTACTTTTGACAAACATGCGAAAACAGAAAAAAGAGGTACTCTATTGGTGGTGTCAACTTGGTGGTTGGTTGTTGTATGGGCTAACAATGGTATTTTTTGCCTTTGTTTTTGATAGTCAAATAAATAGTATTTTCTATCCAAAGTTATTATTGATCATTATTTCGGGCCTTTTCTTTACCCATATTTTAAGATTACTTGTTAAAACTATTGGGCTTCGTCCACCTGAGCTTTCCCAAAAATGGTGGATATTAACCGTTGTACTTTTATTGATTTTAGTTTTATTCAACTTAACTAACAGTGCTTTAGCTGAGTTATTTCATCTTTATAACCCGCTTAAAAAAATATCTGTCGACAAGCGCTTTTTGGTTAATCTGGTATCTGATTCACCATTGATTTTAGTTTGGGTGTCTATTTATTTCTTATGGCATTATATTGAGTTGGGTAATAAAAATGATATTCAAAAAATAAAGTTAGAAAGTTTGGTTAAAGAGCTTGAGTTAAATACTATAAAGTCGCATATTAATCCGCATTTTATTTTTAATGCCCTAAATAGTATCAGGGCTTTGGTAGATGAAAATCCTGAACGTGCTAGAACTGCAATAACTGAGTTGAGTAATATTTTAAGAAGTAGTTTGCAAACTGAAAAGCAACAAACTGTTCCTTTTGAACAAGAGTTGAATATTGTAAAAGACTATCTCGCCTTAGAACATATTCGTTTTGAAGACAGGCTGCAAATAGAATATGAAATAGATGATGATACATTAGACCAACCTATACCCCCAATGATGATTCAAACATTGGTAGAAAATGCTATAAAACATGGTATTAGTAAACTTAAAGCTGGCGGAGTTGTAAAAATAATTTCCGATTTTAAAGATGATCATTACGAGATTATTGTTCAAAATACAGGTAGTTTATCAGGCCAAGAATATGTGGAAGGATTTGGGATTAGCAGTACTCGATATCGATTAAAATTATTGTTTGGGAAAAAGGCTAACTTTAGTATTGCAGATACTGGAAATAATATGGTAGAAGCTACTATAATTATGCCTGTAAAAGATTATTACACAGCAATAAAATAACAACTATTTATATGGCTATCAAAGCAATTATTATTGATGATGAAAGACTAGCTCGTAATGAACTAAAAAAATTATTGCAAGATCATAATGATATTGAGGTTATTGAAGAAGCTGCCAATGTAGATGATGGTATTGAAAAAATAGAAACACTTAATCCTGATTTAATTTTTTTAGATATTCAAATGCCCGGAAAAACCGGATTTGATTTGTTGGCAGAAGTTGAGAAAGCCCCGAAAGTTATATTTACTACTGCTTATGACGAATATGCTATTAAAGCATTTGAAGTTAATGCGTTAGATTATTTATTAAAACCTATAGAGCCAAAACGTTTAGCAGATGCTATACAAAAATTACAAGCTGAAATATTTAAAGAAAATATTGGGGCTGCAGGATCAAATAAAGGGCCTTTAACTGAGTTTGATCAGGTGTTTGTAAAAGATGGGGAGCGTTGCTGGTTTGTAAAATTAGGTGAGATTAGGTTATTTGAAAGTGTTGGAAATTATGCAAAAGTATTTTTTGGCACTAATAAACCACTTATTCTAAAATCACTGAATGCATTGGAAGAAAGATTAGATGATCGAATGTTTTTTAGGGCAAATAGAAAACATATAATTAATCTTCGTTGGATTGAAAAGATAGAACCTTATTTTAATGGAGGATTAATTTTAGATTTAAAGGGTGGCGAAAAAATTGAAGTAAGCCGCCGCCAAACGGTTAAGTTTAAAGAGATGATGAGCCTATAGAATTTATGAATTAAGAGTTTTGAATTATTAATTAAGCGTTATGAAAAAAACAGTTGTTCTATTTACTTTTATTTTTTCCACCAGTATATTAATTGCACAAAATATTGATGTAATTATTAACGCTACTGAAGTAGAAAGAATTGAAAAAACATTGTCAGCCGACGATATGCAAGGCAGAAGAACTTTCACTCCTGGTATCGATAAAGCTGCGACTTTCATAGCTGGTGAGTTTCGGAAAGCCGGTTTGCAAACTTTTACTCAGGATGGAAATTTTTTACAGTCATTCAAAATGGTAAAAGCGAAATTCATCAGTGCAACTGGAATGATGAATGGATCATCTGTTGACACTAAAAATATAATTGCAGTTACTTGTAAGTCAGATTTATTGATAAACGAAAAATCTGGTTATGAACTTGCATATATTACCAAAGGAGCTAATTTTAATACTGAAGTAAGAAAATACAGTTCGTTACCTAAGAACCTAATTGTATTAGTAGATACATCGTTCACCGCTACTTTTAATAGATTGGTAAGATTAAAATCTGGATTATTTCAATCAGACAATTCAGTAATTTTTGTTTTATCGTCACAGGTTCCAACATCTTATACTTTTCAAGCCAAACATGAAATTGAGGAACAACCTTTAAGCAATGTAGTTGGTATCATCCCAGGGAAAACGCTCCCAAAAGAATATGTGATTTTTTCTGGTCATTACGATCATTTAGGTGTCGATAGTAAAAAAGCAGTTAATAACGATTCTATTTATAATGGCGCAAATGACGATGCTGCTGGAACTACAGCTGTAATGGTATTAGCAAATTATTTTAGGGCGGTGAATAATAATGCTCGTACTTTAATTTTTGCTGCTTTTACCGCTGAGGAAATTGGTGGATTTGGCGCCACGTATTTTTCAAAATTATTTAATCCAGATGAAGTAAAAGCAATGTTTAATATTGAGATGATTGGAACTGAAAGCAAGTGGGGAGCAAATAGTGCTTATATAACTGGGTTCGAAAAAACGGACATGGGAAAAATTTTACAACAAAATCTAGAAGGTACAGGTTTTAATTTTTATGCTGATCCTTATCCAGATCAACAATTGTTTTATCGTTCTGATAATGCAACTCTTGCAAGATTAGGTGTTCCTGCTCATACTATTTCAACTGCTAAGATGGAAAATCCGCCTAATGATGAGCCTAATTACCACAAAGTTTCTGATGAAATTGGCACCCTTAATATTCCAAATATGACTCAGATTATTAAATCAATTGCTTTAAGTGCTAAAGGAATAATAAGTGGTAAAGAAACGCCAACACGTGTGAATACAAGTAGCCTTCGCTAAATATAAATCATTTAGTTTTTCTTTGCAAGTAGGGTACATTATTAAATATAGCCAATTGAAATTGAGGTCTATTTCTGTTTTCGAATAGTTGATACATCAATCCTGTTTCAATTCTGAGGTATTTATTAATTCCATATCCAAGTGCAAAATATACTCGATCGCGGTCGAACACAGGACTGTTCAAATGCAAAAATAATTCATTATATGCTGATGCATAAAAAGTGTTCTTTGTGATAATTTTATTATTAAATGGAATATTTATCGATAAAAAATACCTAAAACGAACCCTGAAATCGGTTGGTAAAAATCGCTCTTCTAGTCGATATCTATGTTGTATAAATATTTTTCCAAAATTTTGACGAGTAATGAATTGTTGGTAGATTCTGTTTTCTGTAAAACTTGTTTTATTGTTTGTACCATTGATGTATGGTTCACTTATTATGTGCGCAAATCCCAATAAAATATTATTGTTATTTTCTGTAAGATTATAGCCTAAACCGGTTCTAAACATCCATTGTTCTAGGTCACCTGCTAAATTATAATTACGGTATTGTACTTCATTCCACCAGTTCAATTTTTTATTAATTGGTTGATTGCCATAGTAAATAAACCAATTGCCAAATTCGCTATTTTGAGCATATGTTTTGATATAGCTAAAGCAAAAAAAGGTACAACAAAAAAGATAAATAAGTTGGCTGTTTTTTTTCATTTTTATTATTTCACCGATTCACTCTTTATTGCATAAAGGAAGCTATTTTTTTAATACTATTTTTAAAATAGTAGTTCTAAATGCGATAGTAAATTGTAACAATTCTTAATTTGTAAGCCTTTCAATATTAAAATTGGTGAATATACTTCGAGAAAGCTATCAAGCTAAGAAGTTAATATTAGCAAACTTTTTTAACTTTTGCAGCATTGCGAATCATTGTTTTTAAAATTGATTTATCAATGTCAACTAATTTTTTAATATAGATGCAGCCCTTTCCTGTTTTGTGTTTTCCTAATTTGTTTAATAGATCTTCTCTGTTTTCAAAGATTGTAGAGAGATAAAAAACAATTGCAGTTGACCTTGGCGAAAACGCTATAATGGGCATATCACCTTCTCTACCACTCTCGTATACATAATGGTATGTTCCGAATCCGATAATGGATGATCCCCAGAGTTTTGCTTCAAATCCAATTAGTTTATTCATCATACCAATAATTTCAAAACTGTCTTTTTGTTGTGTTTCATCTTTTAGCGTATTTATAAAACCTGTAACGCTTTTGGTTGTTTCTGTTGTTTTGTTTGCTGCCATGATTGTCGGGATTAAAAATTATAAAAATTGAACTTGCAATAAGAAAACAATAATGCCTGCAACAAAACCTGTTAGGGCCAACCAGCCAATTTTTTTAAGGTACCACATGAAATTGATTTGCTCAATGCCCATAACAGCTACTCCAGCAGCAGTTCCAATAATTAAAGTACTCCCACCTGTACCTGTAGTGAATGCAATAAATTCCCAAAATGGATGATCTGTTGGATAAGTAGCTAAATCATACATTCCTTGTGATGCTGCAACTAGTGGCACATTATCTACAATTGCTGATAATAATCCTAAAGCAATACCTATTTTATAATCATTTTTAAAAGTATTACTTAGAAATGAAGCAAGCTCTTTTAGTAAACCAACAGATTGTAATGCGGAAACAGCTAATAAAATTCCTAAAAAAAACAATATGCTTGGGGTGTCTATTTTTTGCAATGCTCTAGCAACTGTAACTCTTTCTCCAATTTCCTGTTCTTTATTTTTATGAATAATAGTTGTAATAATCCACATAAAACCTAATGCCAATAACATTCCCATGAAGGGAGGTAAATGTGTTAATGTTTTAAAAATCGGAACAAAAAGTAATAATCCAATACCTGCAAAACAAATTATTTTTCCTTCTTGTTTTTCTTTTGAAGAACAGATTGATTCAGGTATTGCTGCAACTTTAATTCCTTTAAATCTGTATGCTACAATCATTGTAGGAATGATGCATGCAGCAATGCTTGGCAAAATTAGTTGCTTCATTATATTGAGGGCCGTTATTTGTTTTCCTATCCAAAGCATGGTTGTTGTAACGTCTCCTAATGGAGACCAAGCACCGCCTGCATTTGCTGCTATTACAATCATTCCTGCAAACCAAAGTCTATCTTCTTTTTCTTTTAGAATTTTTGTACATAAAGAAGTCATTACAATTGCAGTAGTTAAATTATCGAGAAGAGCTGAAAGGAAAAATGTAATGCTAACAATAATTAGTAATAATGATGCTTTACTTGAAGTTTTTATTTTTTGAGTGATGATGTCGAATCCATTGTGAGAATCAATTAGTTCAACAATGGTCATCGCACCTAATAAAAAGAAAAGAATGGAAGCTATTTCACCTAAATGATGCAGTAGTTCTTCGTTTACTTTATCTGATGAATTGCTTTGAAGAATATACAAAGTCCAACAGAGTACTCCAGTAATTAATGCTGATGCTGCTTTGTTCAATTGTATAGAATGCTCAAATGCAATAGCAATATACCCTATAACAAAAACGATAATTATAATTGCTGTAATCATTGTTGCAAACTTGATTGATTCAAATATAAGCCAAAGAATTGCAAATGGATTTTATTAGAAGGGTAGAATGCAGGGATTAGTAGGATGTTTTTACGGCAGCTAAAGTATGCACCGCATCACTAATTTCTTTAATTAAATTGATGTCTTTTTCTATAGCATTACCTACTACAATTACATCAGCTCCAGCTTTACAATTAATGTATGCTTTTTCGGGGTCTGTAATTCCACCTCCAACAATTAAAGGAACTTCAATATGCTGAGCAACTTTTTGAATCATTAGCTCAGTTATTGGCCTTTTGGCGCCACTTCCAGCATCCATATAAATTAATTTCATACCCAACATTTCTCCTGCCATTGCTGTACACATGGCTATTTCATTTTTATCCGCAGGAATAGGTGTTGCATTGGATATATAAGACACCGTGGTAGGAGCCCCACCATCAATTACCATATAGCCTGTAGGCATAATTTCTAGTCCACTCTTTTTTACAAATGGAGCACTAATAACATGTTGTCCGATAAGTAATTCAGGGTTTCTGCCTGAAATCAAAGAAAGATATAAAAGTGCATCTGCATAGGAACTCACTTGTGATGGTGAACCAGGGAAAAGTACAACTGGTATGTTGCATGACGATTTAATCTGTTGTATACACTCGTCTAAATGACTAGAAATGACTAAACTACCTCCTACAAAAAAATAATCCACTTTGGCCTCAGTTCCCAATTGTACCAGCTGTTCAACAGCAACTTTATCTACCTTATCGGGATCAATCAACACTGCAAACGACTTATTACCCAGCTTTTTGCGGTTTGTGAATTGATGATAGATGGCTTGTTTCATTACTGTTTGCTGCTTCTGATTGGTGCAAAAATGCAGAAAAGTTTCCGTTGTTTGGTTAAAAATGACTTTTTTGGCTTTTTTTATTGGGTAAACTAACTTGTTTAACCCTTTTTAGTAATAAAAAGTGCAAAAGACAAGGTTTTATTTTATCCATATTTATTTCTACACCTGTGTATAATCGAGCAAAATCAATTGGGATTTGAGGTACGAATTTATCCACCTTCCTTATCCACAACCTGTGCATATTTACGGTATTGATTTATGCGAATGGAAAGATATTTTCGTCAACCGTCTTAACAATTTATTAATAAATGGGTGGAAATCTAAAAACAACGTTTTAAACCGACACAATTATATGCCTAATCCACGCACCAACAAAGGCCTTGAATTCAGCCGCCGCTTTACAAAAGAGGGAGTAAGCCCTTACGATATGTTCGAGTATGATTATCGCGATAGCATAATCAAAAACCCGAATGGAGAAAAAGTTTTTGAAATGAATAATGTAGAGGTTCCCAAACAATGGAGCCAAATTGCTACTGATATTATTGCTCAAAAATATTTTCGTAAAGCTGGTGTTCCACAGGCAGATGGTTCTTTAGGAAGAGAAACTAGTGTAAAGCAAGTGGCTCATCGCATGGCTCATTGCTGGCGTGTATGGGGCGAACGCTATGGTTATTTTGCTGCAGAAAAAGATGCACAAATATTTTATGATGAATTAGCATATAGCATTCTTAATCAATCTTGTGTACCTAATTCACCTCAATGGTTTAATACTGGTTTACATGAAGTATATGGCATTACTGGAAAACCACAAGGTCACTACTTTGTAGATCCTAAAGATAGTAAATTAAAAAAATCTACCAATGCGTATGAGCGTCCACAACCTCATGCCTGCTTTATTCTTAGCGTAAGCGATGATTTAGTAAATGAAGGTGGTATTATGGATTTATGGACTAGAGAAGCACGTATTTTTAAGTATGGATCTGGTGTTGGAACCAACTTTTCTCAAATACGTGGAGGTGGCGAAAAACTAAGTGGCGGTGGTACTTCTAGCGGGTTGATGAGTTTTCTTAAAATAGGTGATCGTGCGGCTGGCGCAATAAAAAGCGGTGGCACAACAAGAAGAGCAGCTAAAATGGTTTGCTTAGATTTAGATCATCCAGAAATAATGGAATTCATTAATTGGAAAGTTGGTGAAGAAAAGAAAGTTGCAGCTCTTGTTGAAGCTGGTTATGATAATGGATATGAAGGGGAAGCTTATGCAACTGTATCTGGACAAAATTCTAACAACTCAGTGCGTATTCCCAATGAGTTTTTTAAAGTATTAGCAGATGGAGGTGATTGGGAATTAAAAGCAAGAACTGATGGTAGAGTAATGCAAAAAATTCCTGCTGCTAAAGTATGGGAACAAATTTCTTATGCTGCTTGGCGTTGTGCCGATCCTGGCACTCAATATGATACTACTATCAATGAATGGCATACATGTCCTAAAGGTGGCCGTATCAATGCTTCTAACCCTTGCTCTGAGTACATGTTCTTAGATAATACAGCTTGTAATTTAGCATCTATTAACCTTCGTAAATTTCATAACAACGATAATAATATTTTTGATGTTGAAGGTTTTGAGTACACTACTCGTTTATGGACAACTGTTCTTGAAGTATCGGTTTTAATGGCGCAGTTCCCTTCAAAAGAAGTAGCTCAATTGTCTTACGATTACAGAACTTTAGGACTTGGTTTTGCAAACCTTGGTTCAATGTTAATGGTAAGTGGTATTTCTTATGATAGTGAAGAAGCTCGTGGTATAGCTGGTTCAATCTCAGCAATCATGACAGGAGTTGCCTATAAAACTTCAGCAGAAATGGCATCGTTCTTAGGTGCATTTGATAAATACGAAGAAAATAAAGAAGATATGCTTCGTGTTATGCGCAACCATCGTGCTGCTGCATACGATGCGCAAGATGCTTATGAAGGTATTGAAATTAAGCCTCAAGGTATTAAAGCACAATATTGTCCTGATTATCTATTGAAAGCAGCAACCCGCGCATGGGATGATGCAGTACAATTAGGAGAAAAACATGGTTATCGCAACGCACAAACAACTGTAATTGCTCCAACAGGAACCATTGGTTTAGTAATGGATTGCGATACAACAGGCGTTGAACCGGATTTTGCTTTAGTGAAATTTAAAAAATTAAGTGGTGGTGGATATTTTAAAATCATCAACCAATCAGTTCCGCAAGCATTAAAAAATCTTGGCTATAACGAAAAAGAATCATTGGCTATTGAGCAATATGCTGTTGGTGCTGCCAGCTTTGAAAATGCTCCTTTCATTAATAATGCAAGCCTTGCTGCGAAAGGATTTACTGCTGCAGAAATAGAAAAATTAAATGGCGCCGCTCGTTCTGCTTTTGAAATCGGATTCATCTTTAACCGTTTCACTTTAGGTGATGAGTGCATGCAACGTTTAAGTTTTTCTGAAGCTGAATATGTTGATTGGAGTTTTAATTTGTTAGAAGCTCTTGGATTTACCGAAGAACAAATTGATGCTGCAAATGATCATGTATGCGGAACAATGACTATTGAAGGTGCGCCATTATTAAAAGAAGAACATTTGCCTGTTTTTGATTGTGCTAATAAATGTGGTAAAAAAGGAGAAAGATATATTCATGCTTACGGACATATTCGTATGATGGCTGCTTGCCAACCATTTTTAAGTGGCGCTATCTCCAAAACCATTAACCTGCCGCACGAAGCAACTGTAGAAGAAATTGCTGATTGTTATTTAATGAGTTGGCAGTTGGGATTAAAAGCAAATGCTTTATATCGTGATGGATCTAAATTGAGTCAACCTCTTAGCAATAAATCAGAGAAAAAGAAAAAATCAGGCGATACTGCAGAAGCTTCTGTTGAAGTAGCTGAAGAAATTACATCAGAATCAAATATTGTTGACCTTAGTAAATTAACGGTTGATGAATTATTAGAAGAAGTGCAAAAGCGCATGACTGCTTCAACCGATACTAAATTAAAACGCCAACTCTCTGGAATTGTAGAGAAAAAATCTCTACCAGCAAAACGTAGAGGATTTACACAAAAAGCAAAAATTGGTGGTCAGGTTATTTTCTTACGCACTGGCGAATACATGGATGGTACTTTAGGAGAAATATTTATCGATTTAGCCAAAGAAGGTTCAACCCTTCGCAGCTTTATGAACTGTTTCTCCATTGCAATTTCTGTAGGATTACAGTATGGTGTTCCTTTAGAAGAGTTTGTTGAAAAATTTGTATTTACTAAGTTCGAACCATCAGGTATGGTAGATCATCCGAATATCAAAACAACAACTTCTTTAGTAGACTTTATTTTCAGATCATTGGCCTATGAATATTTGGGAAGAACAGATTTAGTGCATGTGCTAGATAAACCTCAAGTTGAAAATACAGGGGAAGGAGATGGAGAATCAATTTTTATGGGAAAGCCTGAATTGAGCAGTATTCGTGTTACAGCACCTTCTGCTAATGCCACTCCAGCTGTTACACCTCAATCACAAAAATTGCAACGTGCAACTCCTTTTAAAGCAGATGCAGGAATGGATGCAGTTACAGCAGCAGCAAAATCTATGCAAAGCGATTCACCAGCTTGTAGTACTTGTGGACATTTAACTATACGAAGTGGAACTTGTTATAAATGTTTAAACTGCGGTACTAGTATGGGTTGCAGTTAATTATCAAAATTTAGTCCTTGCCATTTGAAAGATAGCGTCCCGATTTATTCGGGACGTTTTTTTTATGACAGTTTATCTTCTAATGCTTCTTGTACTAATTGATTGAGTGAGATTCCGTGTTGGGTAGAATAGGTAAATGCTTTTTGATGTAATTCTTTTTTTATTCGAACATTAAATGACCCTTTGAGTGATTTAAGTAAGGGTTTATCCTGAGCAATACAACTTGCTTCATATTCAATTACGGCTTCCTTAAAAGCTTTTTTAAGGGCAACAACGCTATTTCCTTCAAAAGAGACTAAATCCGAAATCCCTTCAATTTTACCATAAAAAATTTCGTCATCTGCACTAAAGTGTATGGAACTAATAAAATTTTTATAGGTCAAGAAATCTTTTTTCATACATATTTTTTAATTTATAAAAGGCCAATTTTGGTTAATTCATCAATTAATTGAACTATTTGATAACGCTTCAATATCTTACTAGGGGGTGGCTTATGTAAACTAATGATGTGTTTACTGGTTTCGTTTATAAAGCAAACCCTTAATCCAGAAGTCTTTCCTTTTTGGTCCTCCATGTACCCCATACTTGTTAAAAGCGCTATCAACTCCTGATAAGTAAAATCTTTTGGTCCGCTCGCTAATCGTCTCTTTAGTTTTTCTTTTTTAGACATAGATAATCAAAAATGTAACCAATTATTAGTTGCAATTTAAATAATTTCTTCAAACAATTATCAATTATTCCTTAAATTGATTTTCATTTAGAAAATGATTGCAATATGGGAGATCTTCAGATAAAAAAACAAGCTAAAAAGTACGATGCAGTAATTGTTGGATCCGGTGCTGGCGGTGGTATGGCGGCTTATACATTGGCAAAAGCAGGTTTAAAAGTTTGTTTGTTAGAAGCAGGTGCTGATTATGACCCTGCCGTTAATTCATCTCAATTAAAAAATCCTTGGGAATCTCCTCGTCGAGGAGCCAGCACTAAGTATCGGCCTTTTGGCGATTTTGATGGCTGTTATTGGGGATGGGAAATTGATGGGGAACCTTATACCCAAGCACCGGGAAGTGAGAAATTTGAGTGGTGGCGTGCTCGTATGATGGGTGGAAGAACCAATCACTGGGGAAGAATTTCTTTACGCTTTGGTCCCAAAGACTTTAAAAGAAAAAGTATTGATGGACTAGGCGACGACTGGCCAATAGGATATGAAGATGTAAAACCTTATTACGATAAAATTGATCAACTCATTGGCGTTTTTGGAAGTGTTGAAGGATTGCCAAACGATCCTGATGGAATTTTTCTTCCTCCACCTAAACCTCGTTTACACGAATTGATGATTAAGAAAGCTGCAACTGGTATTGGCATTCCTGTAATTCCTTCTCGCTTATCTATCCTCACTAAAAAAATTAATGAAGAAAGAGGCGCTTGTTTTTTTTGTGCTCAGTGTAATAGAAGTTGTAAAGTGTATGGCGATTTTTCTGCTGGTTCTGTATTAGTAAAACCTGCTTTAAAAACAGGTAATGTAGATGTGATTACACATGCAATGGTACGTGAAGTAATTACCAATGAAGCAGGGTTAGCAACTGGTGTTTCCTATGTAAATAAATTAGACATGATGGAGTATCAAGTAAGTGGTAGAGTTGTAATACTTGCTGCTAGTACTTGTGAAACAGCGCGTTTGTTGCTGAATTCAAAATCGAAAAGACATCCGAATGGATTGGCCAATGAAAGCAATGTTGTTGGAAAATATTTACACGATTCTACTGGTGCAGCTTTAGGGGGTGTTCTGCCAGAACTCTTTGGTAGAAAGCGTTACAACGAAGATGGTGTAGGTGGTATGCATATTTATACACCTTGGTGGAAAGACAACAAAAAACTCGATTTTCCTCGTGGTTATCATATTGAGTATTGGGGAGGCATGAGTCAACCTGC
>JAYVRC010000484.1:0-3636 GCA_043776615.1 Sphingobacteriia bacterium | reverse complement strand
ATTCATAATTAATAATTAAACAAATGTCAACTTACAAAATCGACGCAAGTCACAGCGAAATTAGTTTTAAAGTAAAACACTTAATGATTACCAATGTAACAGGAAGCTTTCAACAATTTGATGCTACAATGGAATCTTCGAAAGATGATTTTAGTGATGCTATAATTAAATTTGAAGCCAATGTAGACAGCATTTCTACTAACAATGAACAACGAGATGGTCATTTAAAGAGTGATGATTTTTTTAGTGCAGAAAAACACCCAACCATCAATTTTGTATCTGCTTCATTCACTAAAAAATTGGGGAATGATTATTTGCTTAAAGGAGACCTTACTGTGAAAGGAATTACAAAATCAGTTGAATTAAATGTAGAATTAGGAGGAGAAATGAAAGATCCTTATGGTCAGCAAAAGGTTGGTTTTGAAATAAGTGGTAAATTTAATCGCAGTGAATTTGGATTAACATGGAGTGCTACAACAGAAGCTGGAGGAATAGTAGTAAGCGATGAAGTTAAATTGCAAATGTCTGTTCAGATGATTAAACAAGCATAAGTTTGTATTATTTGAACCAGTTTCACCTATAATTGTTGTACTAATTATGAATATTGAAATTATTTCTGGCAGCCCAAGAGCTAACAGTGTTACAAATAGAGTGGCATTGCACCTGCTTCAGCAGTTAACTCAATTTGAGGAGCATAATACCGACTTGATTGATGTACGTGACTGGGATTTACCTCTTTTGCAAAATGTATTTAGCACTGTGGAGAATACTCCAGAAAAGTACAAAGCATTAACAGCAAGGATGCTTGCGGCAGATGCTTTTATTTTGGTAACACCAGAGTACAATGGTAGCTATTCGCCTGCATTGCAAAATTTATTAGATCATTTTCCAAAGCAATCAAGAAAAGCTTTTGGTTTAGCTCCTGCTTCTGTTGGAGCAATGGGCGGAATACGCTCTTCTCAGCAACTATTGCTGTTGGTTCCTGCACTTTTTGGAGTTGCATCGCCACACATGCTAATTACTCCATTTGTTGATAAGAAATTTGATGAGTTGGGTAATTTGTTAGATCCTTCATTTAAAGGAGTGATCGATAACTTTATTTCCGAATTTTTATGGTTAGCAAAAACCTTACAAACAGATTCGGTATATAATTAATACTAAAAAAGGTGGCGGAGTTGTAACTTCGCCACTTTCTTTTAATACCTATTATGAGCGACGAAATTAAACATGAATGTGGTCTAGCTTATATTCGTTTACGTAAGCCTTTCTCCTATTATCTGCAAAAACATGGAGCTGTAACTTATGGTCTTAATAAGTTGTACTTATTAATGGAAAAGCAACATAACCGCGGTCAGGATGGTGCAGGATTGGCAATAGTAAAATTAAATACTGAACCGGGCAACCCTTTTCTTCATAGGATGCGAAGTAGCGCTCAACAACCAATAGCTGACTTGTTTTTTAAAATTGGTCAGGATTTAGAAGAATTAGAAAAATATCAACCAGATATTAAACAGCATCCAGGATTAATGAAAGGGCACTTGCCATTTCTGGGAGAGCTTTTATTGGGTCACTTAAGGTATGGTACTCAAGGTAAAAACAATGTAGAATTCTGTCACCCATTTATTAAAAGAGACTTAATGCCGGGTAAAAATTTGGCATTAGCAGGTAATTTTAATTTAGTAAATACAGATGAGTTGTTTAGGTTAATTAATATGCAACCAGGCGACTTTCAAAAGCAAAGCGATTTGGCTGCCATGTTAGAGGTATTGCATTATTTTCTAAATCAAGATGATCATTTGCACCCCAATGATGCTGATATAACATCAGTATTAAAAAAAGCCACTCCTTTATTTGATGGAGGATATACCATTGGAGGATTATTAGGAAATGGACATAGTTTTGTAATGCGTGACGCGCATGGTATTAGACCAGCCTATTATTATATTAACGATGAAGTAATTGTTGCCGCAAGTGAGCGCGCAGCTATTAGAACAACATTCAATGTTGGAGAGAATGAAGTGCTAGAGCTGATGCCAGGCACTGCATTAATAGTAGACGATGCAGGCAATTATAAAATCGAAAAAATACTTGAACCAAAAGAGAGAAGGGCTTGTAGTTTTGAGAGAATTTATTTTTCTAGAGGAAGTGATGAAAAGATTTATAGAGAGCGAATTGCTTTGGGACATCATTTAAGTAAAACAGTTTTAGAAAGTATCAACTACGATTTAAAAAACACTATTTTTTCTTATATACCCAACACTGCCGAAGTAGCTTTTTACGGATTAGTAAAAGGGATGGAAGAATACCTCAATAAAATAAAAGTGGAAAGAATATTAAGTTGGGGTAAAGACTTTACGGAAGAGAAATTAGAAGAGATGGTGAATCGTAAAATTCGCCAAGAAAAAATAGCTATCAAAGATGTAAAATTACGCACGTTCATTACCGATGATGCTAATCGAAATGAAATGGTTCAGCACGTGTATGATATTACTTATGGAACTGTTAGGAAAAATGAAGATACATTAGTTGTAATTGATGACAGCATAGTAAGAGGTACAACATTAAAAGAAAGTATTGTTAGAATGTTATCTCGTTTGCAACCTAAAAAAATTATTGTAGTATCATCTGCACCTCAAATACGCTATCCCGATTGTTATGGAATTGATATGAGCAAGTTGGGCGATTTTATTGCATTTAAGGCTGCAATAGCTTTGCTAAGAGAACGGGGAATGGAATATGTACTTATAGAAGTTCAAGAAAAAATAGATCAGTTAATTTTAACAAACGAGCTTCATACCGAAAATGTAGTTCGCCAAATTTATAAGCCATTTACAACACAAGAAATCTCCGATAAAATTGCTCAACTCATAACCCCAGAAGGTGTTAATGTACCAGTTCAAGCAATTTATCAAACCATAGAAGATTTACATGCTAGTTGTCCCACTAATACGGGCGACTGGTACTTTACAGGAAACTACCCTACTCCTGGTGGCAATAAAGTGGTGAACAAAGCATTCCTTAATTATTTAGAGGGAAAGAATGTGAGGGGGTATTAAAATAAAGGATTTTATTTTTTACTTTCAATACATGAAATCTCGAATGCCTTTTTCTTCTAAGCGGATTAGAATGCAGCTAAAATACGATCTCATTGGAAAAGATTCCTATAGAGGCATTACATTGAGTTATGCTTATCTGGCCAATCAAACGGGGCATTTTGCATTGGCATTTGCACCAGCTGCTGCTATTTATTTATTATTAAATCATTGTTTTGATAAATTAATTTACCCAGGATTATGGTCAGGAATTGGTATGGCTTTATTATGGATTGTATTTGAAGTATACAATATTCTGCAACAACTTAAAGAAGGGAAAGGTCAAGACGGTAAGTATGTATTTACGCCAGACAATAAAAATATAATAGAAGATACCTCAATCGATATGGGATATTTTACATTCGGAGGATTAAGCTTTGCTGCCGGTAGCACTACTGAAATTTGGTGGTTATTTATTCTGCCTTTGAGCTTACTTGTTTTACTTTTTAAATTATCACGCTCTTGGTATATCACTAAAATTTGTCAGCAAACTGCAGAGTATCCTTATCAATTAAGATTAAGTCAGTGGAATCATCCAATTACC
>JAYVRC010000483.1:0-3656 GCA_043776615.1 Sphingobacteriia bacterium | reverse complement strand
ATTGCCAATTTGATAAATGCTGAAGTAGCAGGAAATGCCAATGCAATGATACTTGGCATCAATGAAATTCATAAAGTTGAGCAAGGTGATTTAGTATTTGTTGATCATCCAAAATATTATGATACTTGTTTAAAAAGTGCTGCTGATTTTATTATCATTAACACAAAGGATGTAAATATCCCAGAAGGAAAAACAATTTTAGTTGTTGATGAACCATTTGAGGCGTATTTAAAAATTGTATATCACTTCAGGCCATTTACTGCCTCACAAAAAATAATTAGTGATGATGTAGTAATAGGAGAGGGCACTGTAGTTATGCCGAATGTTTTTATTGGAAGGGAAGTTATTATCGGAAAAAATTGTATTATTTATCCAAACGTAACCATCATGGATTTTACAATAATTGGAAACGATGTGATGATACAATCGGGTACGGTAATTGGGGGCGACGCGTTTTATTATAATACCAAAAAAAATCGGTCATTATGGTATAAAAAAATGCAGAGTTGCGGCAATGTAGTAATAGAAGATTCAGTAGAAATTGGAGCAGGTTGTGCAATAGATAGGGGGGTTACTGCGGAAACAAGAATTGGATCGGGCACCAAGATCGATAATATGGTACATATAGGTCACGATGTAATGGTTGGCAAGAATTGTTTATTTGCTGCTCAGGTAGGAATTGCTGGAGGAACGATTGTTGAAGATGGGGTTACACTTTGGGGACAAGTTGGGGTTAATAAAACAATTACATTGGGTGAAAATGCGGTGGTGATGGGACAAAGTGGAATTACAGGTTCAATAGCTGGCGGAAGAACCTATATGGGCACACCCGCCGAAGATGTAGCTATTAAAAGAAGAGAGTTCGTATGGATAAAACGTATTCCAGAGCTCTGGAAAAAAGTAATGGATTAGTTTTTGAGAAAATATTTATCAGTTAACACAACACAAACTCTTTCAATTGATTTTTCAAGTGGAGTGTATTTAAAATCGGGAAACCAGTTAAGCAATTTATTGTTGTTGAAGCTTACAATAGCTTGTGCAGTTTTGGCTGTTTCCCTTGTGAGCAAAGGTTCTTTACGGGTGAATATAGCTTTTAAGGCTTCTAAACGCCAAACAATTGCTGCTATAAAGGGAGTTACTTTTTTAGTAGCCACTTTTTTACCAAAACATTTTGCAATTAAAGCAAATACATCTTTATAAAAAGCATTGTGTCCACTTATTATAAAACGTTCTCCCGTAACTGAAGATTGCATTATAGTGATCATTGCATTTACAACATCAAGTACATCAACAAAACCACTCATTCCATTGGTGTACCAAGGAAACTCATCATATGCCGATTTAAAAATGCTAGAAGATCCGGAATTCCAATCGCTAGCGCCAAGAATAATTACCGGGTTAACTACAGCTACATCCATGCCCTCACCCATTCCTCGCCATACTTCTAGTTCGGCCATATATTTTGTTTTGCCATATTCGCTATTGCTTGTTTCCGGGGTCCAATTCATTGTTTCATCAATTGGTTTATCCTCCCTTATTCTTCCAAGTGCTGCAACTGAGCTTACAAATAATAATTTTTTTACTCCACCATTAATACATGCATTTACCACATTGGCAGTACCCTCAATATTTACTTTGTATAATTCATTTCTTTTGGAGGGATTAAAAGAAACAATTGCTGCGCAATGATAAACCTGTTGCACATTTTGCACAGCATCTTCTAGAGAGTTGATGTCGAGAATATCTCCTTTAACCCAATCTACTTTTTCTGCACCACTATAATTAGGAATGGTGTTTCTGTATATTGCACGAACGGCTTGATTATTATTAGTCAATTGTTGAATTAAGTGAGATCCAACTAATCCGGTTGCGCCAGTTATTAAAATCATTGTTCGCATTTATTACATACGCCACTTACTACCAAATCTGTTTGAGCTGCCCTAAAACCCTTTGGCAGCTTCACTTTTGGAACACTCACATGATCTAAGCAGTAGGTAGAACCACAATCGTCGCAAATAAAATGAACGTGATCATCGTGGTGATGTCCTTCTATACAATCATCTTTACAAAGTGCATAAAGCACAGAGTTGTCGGTGGTTGGAATGGTATGTATAATCCCTTTTTCTACAAAGGTTTGTAAGGTACGGTAGATAGTTACTCTATCAAATTCGGTACTACTCTTATGTTCAACATCGGCATGTGCCATCGCACTTCCTGATTCTAAAAAAAAGGAGAGAATTTTTTTTCTAGCATCAGTTATGCTCAGTTGGTGTTTTTTTAAAGTATCAGTAACCCTATTGTGCATTATTCTTATTTAAGGATTATTACTAAAAATACCATTTACAAAATTACCTGTAGAAGATTTCTCGGTTAATAATATTTGTATATCTTTTTTTAATTTTTCTAACTCATCTTTTTTTAATCCGTCGTAAATCTGAGATCTAACCCTACCATCTTTATCAACTAATGCAAAAAATTGTGTGTGAATAAATTGGTCTTCAATTTTTTCGAAACTATTCTTTGGATCATCTAATAAATAGGATGTTCTGGCCATTTGATACAAGCTATCTTTTCGGCCAGTTACAAAAATCCATTTATGTGGATCTGCATGTAGCGAATCGGCGTATCTCTTTAATACAGGTACAGAATCAGTTTCAGGATTGCAAGTATGCGAAAGGATTAAAAAATTAGGTTCGGTTTTAAATGTCTCATAAATGGTTTTCATGTTGGCATTCATTTTTGGACAAATACCCTTACAAGTAGTAAAAAAATATTCCACAACAGTAACTTTTCCCAAAAGATCTCTATCAGTAAAAGGTATACCAATTTGGTTGGTAAATTGAAAAGGTTTAACATAGCTTATTACAGCTAGTTTTTTCTTCCACATATCATTGTCACGGAAAAGGAAAAAATAAAAGGCCAATACCAATACCAGAAAAAATCCCAGGTATCCTAATAACTTCTTGCTCATAGTACAATTTATAATGTAAAGGTACACCCGAAACTACAATTATTTTGCAACATGGTTGCACGGTTGTAGATTTGCAGCAGGATGAGTTTAAAAATCAATTGGGATGTTTTAGGAATTACTGCTTCGGTAGCATGTGCAATACATTGTGCTATTTTACCGCTATTTATTAGCAGTTTACCTTTATTTGGTGTAAATATTATTGAAAACCTGCGATTTGAGTACCTAATGATTGGAATAGCATTTTTAGTAGGCATTTACTCTCTTTATCATGGATTTACAAAACACCATCATAGTTGGTTGCCAATCTTATTTTTTTGTTCTGGAATTATATTATTGGTTGCAAAAGTTAGTTTACATGAATTACATTTTTGGCTGCTAGTACCTTCTGTATTTTTTATAGTAGCTGCACATTACCTTAATTTCCGGTTGTGCAGAAAACACAATCATGCTCATTCAGATGATTGCGATCACTAGTATTTAAAACCAGCCTCTTTTTCTAAAAATAAAAATCATAATGATTGGCACAATGGTCATTAACGCAGCAGCAATGTAAAAACCATATTCATGGTGTAAATAAGGTAGCTTATCGAAGTTCATTCCAAAAATTCCTCCAATCACTGTTGCTGGTGCTAATAAACAAGTAACTATCGCCATAACCTTCATCACTTCATTCATTTTTAAATTT
>JAYVRC010000482.1:0-3680 GCA_043776615.1 Sphingobacteriia bacterium | reverse complement strand
TGTTGTGGGTAATTTTTTTCAGTAGCGTACCCTGCTCTTTTTAAACCATTTGCCCATGCTTCATAATTGGTTGGGTCTATTTTAAATAAAAAATCATAATGCGATCTTGTTCTTAAAAAATTGGAATGATCTTTATATGAATCTTCAGAAGTTGGATAAACACGAAAGCATTCTCCTTTTTCATCGTCATTATGAAAAGTTCTGGGGCCAGTCCATTCTGGTTTACATTTAATGCCAAAATGATTATTTGATTTTTTTACTAACTCACTCTCGCCAGATTGCGATTCGAGAATACCTTGGGCTAAAGTGATTGATGCGGGGACTCCGGTACGAATCATTTCTTTAATAGCAATTTCATTATAATTTTGAATATATAATTCTATCTTATTCTTTTGTGCTGAAGCATTTAAGGCAATCATTAGGAACCATATAAATATATTTTTTTTCATTTAGTTTTCTTTCTAATAAGAGAAATTCCATCTCTTACAGTTAATAATACTTGTTCGGTTCTTGGATCATTCATTACATGCTGATTGAACAGATGAATTGCTTTGGCATTTTTACCTGTTATTGAACTCTCCAGAACTTGTCCATGAAACAACACATTGTCTGCCAAAATAATGCCATTGCTTGATAACCTAGGTACCAACAATTCATAATATGCTATGTAATTTGTTTTATCTGCATCAATAAATACTAAGTCCCATTGATAGGGTAGTATTTGTATTATATCTAAAGCATTACCACAGTGTAAAGTTACTTGTTTATTATTATAGGATTTGCTAAAGTTTGCTTTGGCAGTGGCCGCATCATCTTCTCTTAGTTCAATGGTATGTAGTTCGCCATTTTTTTGAAGTCCTTCTACAAGGCACAAAGCACTATAGCCAGTAAAAGTTCCTATTTCTAGTATGTATTTTGGTTGAAGTATTTTGCTAATGAATTGAAGAAATAAACCTTGTACTTTTCCAGAAAGCATATGCGCTTTTGGATGTGTGGCATAAGTTTGCTGATTGATTTCAGCTAATTCTTTTGATTCAGGAGAAGAAAAATGATTAATATAGTCTTCTGCAAGTATGTTAATGATGTCCATACTTTATTCTGTTAATGCTGTTTGGTATGAAGAAGACTTTTTTGAAATCAACATCAGTCCAAGAAAAGTGATTGCTCCATTGATGATTAATAATTCAAGCCCTAACTCAAAAGATCCAAACAATAGTTTTTGGTATTTATCAAGTGCAAAACAAATTATTGGGGAAGCAATGCATATATAAGGAACCAAGTTGTCATTTACACTTCTCTTGGTTAAAATTCCAAAAGTAAATAAACCCAATAAAGGTCCATAAGTATATGCTGCAATTTTTAATAAAAGTCCGATCATGCTTGGATCGTTCACCCATTTAAATACCATTACAAATAATAAAAAAATAGCTGCAAAAGTTAAATGGACTCTTTGCCTGATTTTCTTTTGTTGGCTATCTGATAAATTTTTCTGTCTTTGTATGCCTAAAATATCTATACAAAAAGAAGAAGTAAGGGCTGTGATAGCTCCATCAGCACTTGGAAATAACGCAGAAATTAAAGCAATGATGAATATTACAGAAACAAACGGGGGCATATGTTGTAGGGCGATTGTTGGAAATATTTTATCTCCGGTTGCAGTAATGTGTAAACTGTCGGCATACAAATAAAGTAATCCGCCAAGGAACAAAAAAATGAGAATTACCGTTAAAAGTACCAATGCCATTGCGATTACATTTTTTTGTGAATCTTTCAATGTTTTTACTGAAATATTTTTTTGCATCATTTCTTGATCCATACCTGTCATGGTAACTGTTATAAATGCACCAGCAATTATTTGTTTTGCAAAAAAGAATTTACTATTAGGATCTGTAAAAAATATTTTTGAATAACCTTTTGTATTCATTACTTGCAAGCTCTCTGTAAAACCCATGTTCAATTGACTTAAAATATAAATAACACATATTACCAATCCCAGTAACATACAGGTTGTTTGTAATGTATCGGTATAAACTATTGTTTTTACCCCACCTTCATAAGTATACAATAAGATCATCACAAGAATGATGAAAGTAGTTGCCCAAAATGGAATATGGAAACTATTTAGAATTGCTTCCTGTAAAATATTTACTACTAAATACAATCTTGCAGTTGCGCCAAGTACTCTTGAGAGGATAAAGAAAGAGGATCCTGTTTTATATGCATTATGTCCTAATCTAGAACTGAGGTAGTTGTAGATAGAAGTTAAATTGAGTCGATAATATAAGGGCAGTAAAATATAGGCAATCATTAGGTATCCTATAAGGTAGCCCAATGTAATTTGAAAATAGGCAAATGATTCTTTTGCTACTGCGCCCGGTACACTTACAAATGTTACTCCACTTAAAGAAGTTCCCACCATTCCGAAAGCAACCAGCATCCAATTACTGTTTTTATTACCAATAAAGAAAGATTGATTATCGCTATTTTTACCGGTATACCAAGCAACAGATAGTAGAACTAAGAAGTATGCAATTACAAAAGAAAACAATAATAATGGCGACATATGACGTTAGTTAATCGTTAATTAAACAATTTTGTAAAGTAGTAAAAATAATTCAAGTATTTTGCTGATTCTAATACCATTTTATGCAAGTAAATAGTTTGGCAGTTTTTTGTGGCTCTAAATCAGGCAATGACCCCATTTATTTGGAGGAAGCTTTAGTATTGGGTAAGTTAATGGCTGAGCATAATATAACATTAATTTATGGAGGAGGAAATAAGGGGTTGATGGGTGCTGTTGCAGATGCAGTTATGCAGGGTAATGGAAAAGTTACAGGTATTATTCCTACAATTTTATTAGAATGGGAACAACAACATTTGGGAATAACAGATTTGAAAGTGGTAGCTGATATGCACATCCGAAAAAAAATGATGTATGAATTATGTGACGCTGCAATTGTATTACCAGGAGGCAATGGAACATTAGATGAATTATTTGAAATGCTTACATGGAATACATTAAAGATTCATACAAAGAAAATCATCTTATTGAATTGTGGAAATTACTATGATCATTTGATTGAACACATCAATAAAATGTATCAGGAAGATTTTTTATATGAAGAATGGCAAGAAAGATTAATTGTTTGTACAACTGCAATTGAAGCTATTAATTTCTTGGTTTAAGGTAAACTCCAAACCCTGCCCTGAAAACGGGTAATTGGCCGCCATATTGGTCAATGTAAGGAGAGTTTAGTTCTTGTAAAAGGTCGATCATTATAGTGAAATGCGAGAATCTGCTTCCAATTTGCCTAGAGCCATAGCCAATTCCAGCTAATAAGCTTCCAGCACTACTATTGTATTTTTGAGTTGGGCTAGCAGTATTAAAAATTCTACTAGAACTAATCCAATTGTACTCAGGTTGAATTTGAATATGTACGAAATTTAAAGGCCAAACTCTTAAAAATCCACCTACACCGTAGTTGAAATTGTTTTCTTTATAACTTGAATTGGTTTGACTAAAATAATTCAAGTTAGCTACGATACCTGCATCTAGCCATTCTGTTAAACTATAGCCTATTTCGGGGTTTAGGCCAAGATTTAAATAGTTACCTGATAGTCCGAGGTTTACACTACTGCCAAAAAATACTCTATTAATATTAAACCCTTTTGTTTTTGGT
>JAYVRC010000481.1:0-3689 GCA_043776615.1 Sphingobacteriia bacterium | reverse complement strand
CAGCAATTAAAAGTAAATAAAGCGGATACATTATCCAACCACCTTTATCTAACAACGTTAGTAAAGAAATTTTTTCAGTAGTTGTAACACCAGCTATTGATTTCTGTAATGTATCAACTTGTAATAAATAAAGCATCAACAATTAATTTAAATAAGTTGAATAAATTCTACACAATGTAAAGATGCTAATTCAATTAAAAGTTACTTGTAACGATTTTTAAGAAAGCTTTTACAGTTTAGCTTTTTCGATCTTGTTCTTTCATTTTCATCATAGCCATAATTTGTTTCATATTGTTTTGCATTCCATCTGGACTACCGTCTAAAAAAATAATATTTCCCTTTCCTAATTCTGCAAAATTTTTAATGGCTTCTGTCCACATACTAAATAAAATAACATTGGTATCTAAATTAGCTTGTTTCATTTGCTCAGCAGCCTGACTCATCCCTTTCGCTACTTCTTCTCTGAATAAAGCAACTCCTTGTCCGCGTAATTTTGCAGCTTCTCTCTCAGCTTCAGCAGCAATTTTAATTGCATTTCCTTCTGCTTCTGCTCCTTTTGTTTTTGTAATCAACAATGCTTGTCCCTCGTTTTCCGCTGCAGCTTTTAAATTATTACTAGCAACTACCCTACTCATACTCTCCATAATCTGTTGATCAAAAGTAATATCATTAATTTGTAGATCTTGTAAGTGATAGCCCCATTCTTCTAATGACTTATCAATTTGATCTTTTACAAATTCTACGATTTCTCTTCGTAACAATAAAATTTCAGCTTGTTTTTTAGTAGCAACAAACGCTCTAATTGAACCCTCTACTGTTCTAATTAATGCTTGCATCAAATCTTTATCACTAATAAATTTAAATGCTACATTTTTAATTGATTCTTCATCTTGATTAATTACCGAATAGAGCAACATGCTTTTGAAATATACATTGGCTTGGTCAACTGTTACGGCTTGAAACTCCAATTCAACTGACCTGTTTTGTATACTTACAGTTTTATATACTTGTTCGATAACAGGAATTTTAAAATTTAGTCCAGGTCTAAGAATACGCTGGTATTTCCCGAATAAAGTAATCACTGCAATTGTTCCCTGATTTACTGTTACTAATCCAGAAAATACGATAAATAAAAGGGCCAATACCCACCAAAATTGTAATAAGGTTGCCATATATTTTTGAATTTATATTTAAAGATACAATGTATTCATACTGATTAATATTTTTCTTCCCAAACATTTATCAAATTTACTAAAGCTTCAACAGCAAGCTTCATATCTCTAACCCCAATCCATTCATGCCTACTATGAATTGCTTGCATTCCAGTAAATATATTAGCACATGGAAGGCCCAAAAAACTCAATTTGCTTCCATCTGTACCACCTCTAATAGGCTCTTTAATAAATGGTAAACCAATTCGTTTAAATGATTCTTCAGCAAACCCAGTAACAAAAGGAAAATTATCTAATATTTCTTTCATATTTCTATACTGCTCATAAACACTAAAAGTATAACTGGCGTTTTTATAATGACCAACAACTTCATCGATAATTTCTTTCAGCACTTTTTCATAAACAGCCAATAAGCTTGTATCAAAATCCCTAATTAAAAATTGTATTGTTGCTTTTTCAACTAAACCCTCTATCTGCAAAGGATGAATAAACCCATCTCTTTTTTGAGTTGATTCGGGAGACAAATAATCTTTTGGCAATTTTGCAATAATTTCACTTGCAATTTTAATTGCGTTGATCATTTTTCCTTTTGCATCGCCAGGATGAGCGATGATGCCGAAAATTGTAACAGTTACTCTATCTGCACTAAATGTTTCATCTTCAATAGTTCCAAGTTTTCCTCCATCCAAAGTGTAAGCAAAATCTGCACCTAATTTTTCAAAATCAATTTTTGCTGTACCTTCTCCTATCTCTTCATCTGGTGTAAATAATATTTTAATAGTGCCATGTTTTATTGCTGGATGAGTGATTAAATAATTAGCAAAATCCATAATAATTGCTACCCCAGCTTTATCATCCGCACCTAGCAATGTATTACCACTTGCTGTAATAATATCATTTCCAATATGTTCTTTTAAATAAGGATAATTGTCAATATCAATTATATGCTTTTCATCATCAGGCAAAATAATGGGAAAACCATTATACTCTTTGTGCAATATAGGTTTAACATTTGTTCCACTGCAATCTGGTGCCGTATCTATATGACTACAAAAGCAAATTACAGGTATCTTTTTAGCAGTGGTTGCAGGAATAGTTCCATATACATATCCAAATTCATCAGTCTCCACATTTGCAACGCCCATCAACAGTAATTCTTGGGCTAGTAGGGCCGATAAATTTTTCTGTTTTAAAGTGCTAGGATGAAGTCCAGAATGAGGATCACTTTGTGTATCAATTTGCACATAACGTATAAACCTTTCTACTACTGTATAATCGTAATTATTGAACATCTCGTTGTTTTGCACAAGATAATATTTGTAATCTATTCGCTTGCAAGTATGAATTTGATTTGTTAAATTAGAGCAACCAAAAACATCCCCCAATGAAAAAAACAATAATTGGCACATTAGTAGGCGGCATTATTCTGTTCATGTGGCAGTTTTTATCGTGGACTGCTCTAGACTTACATCGTCCAGCGCAGAATTATTCACCAAAGCAAGACAGTATATTAACTTACTTAAGTGCAAATCTTGAAAAAGAAGGAGGCTATTTCTTACCTAGTGCCCCCGCTGGTACTTCATTTGAAGAAATGGAGAAAATTACCAATGCGCATATTGGAAAACCTTGGGCTACAATTCAATACCATAGTAGCTTAGAATATAATATGGGACTGAATATGGCAAGGGCATTTGTTGTAAACCTAGCGGTAGCATGGTTACTATGTTGGCTACTCGGAAAATTTGCGAAAAATAATTTTACTACTACATTAACAGCTTCAATTGTAGTAGGGATTATTGTATATCTTAATTCTGCCTATACAAGTCATGTATGGTATCACTTGTTTGATATAAGGGCATTCTTAATAGATGCTATTGCTATGTGGGGTATTACTGGAATATGGCTGGGTTGGTGGCTAAACCGGAAAGCTAGCTAAAGAGTTTAAATGGTTTATAAAGTTTATAGAGTTATAAAGTTTGAATTAAATCAGCTTTATAAACTCTATAAACCATTTAAACTAACAACTTTTAAGGTGTGATGATCAAAGACTTTGGTTCGATTTCAACCAACTCAAGATCGAATACCAACTCTTCACCAGCTAGAGGATGATTGGCATCTAACACTACTATTTCCTCTTTAATTTCAACAATTACCACAGGAAAATTTTGTCCTGATCCATTACTCATATTTAATTGTTGACCAACTTCTGGTACCATATCGGCAGGAAAACGATCTTTGGGAAATTCCATAATCATTTCTTCCTGCTTAGGACCATAAGCCTGATCAGCAGGGATATTAACTGTTTTCTTTTCTCCAATAATCATCCCCGTAACTCCATCATCGAAGCCAGCAATGACCATTCCGCCACCTATTTCAAATTCAAGGGGTTCTCTTCCCTCAGAAGAATCAAATGTATTTCCGTTGGTTAATTTTCCGTGATAATGTACTTTTACTTTATCACCTTTTTTTGCTTGTTGCATGATAATTGTGTTTACGACCAGTTGAATACTGACTTAA